>JBKPBQ010000155.1:0-4748 GCA_046726955.1 Acidobacteriota bacterium | reverse complement strand
CGAGGCCTTCGACCAGACGCTCTACGCGAAGCTCAAGCTGGCGCGGGGCATCGTCTTCGACGCCGAGAACTTCGGCCGGCGGACGCTGGTGACGGGCTACGGCCAGCGACCCTGGGAGGAGTTCGCGGCCCTGGCGCCGCTCAACGAGCAGGCGCGGAAGGATTTCATCCGCGTGCAGACGGAGACCGTGGACTATCTCCCGGGGCTCTCGCGCGAGCAGAAGTACGAGAAGCTCCAGAAGGTCAGCTACGAGACGTTCCTGCGCGAGTACTGCAAGGTGCATCCGCAGCTCCTCGAGCTGTGGAGGAAGTGGGGGATCTCCTTCTGGTGCGTGGGGATCGACCAGATCCCCTGCACGGTGATCCACGAATACGACGGAGGCATGCCGGGGCTCGACCACACGCTGCCGCGCTACGGCCACCGCGGCGACGAGCCCTACATCTTCCACTTCCCGGACGGCAACGCGTCGGTGGCGCGTCTGCTCGTGCGCTCGCTCGTCCCGGCCGCCATGCCGGGATCGACGATGGAGGACGTGGTCACCACGCGCGCCGACTACTCGCAGCTCGACCGTCCGGAGTCGCCCGTGAGGATCCGCCTCAACAGCACCGCGGTCCACGCCCGGAACACCGCGGACGGCAAGGCGGTGGACGTCACGTACGTCACGCAGGGCGCGGCCCACACGGTGCGGGGAGCGAGGTGCATCCTCGCCTGCTACAACATGGCCATTCCCTTCATCTGTCCCGAGCTGCCGGAGGCCCAGAAGAAGGGGCTGGCCTACGGGGTCAAGGTGCCGCTGACCTATACCAAGGTCCTCGTGCCGAACTGGCGGCCCTTCGCCGAGCTCGGGATGGACTTCGTCTACTACACGAAGGACTTCTTCAAGCAGGTCGAGCTCGACTATCCCGTGTCCCTGGGCGCGTACAAGCGGTCGCAGACTCCGGACGAGCCGATGGTCCTCCACATGTGCTACGTCCATCACGACAACGAGCACAAGGGACCCGAGCTTTGGCGCGAGGGCCGGCGGCGGCTGCTGACGACGCCGTTCAGCGTCTTCGAGGGGCACGTCAAGGACCAGCTCGACCAGGCGCTGCGCGGGGCGGGATTCGACGCGGAGCGCGACATCCGGGCGATCACCGTCAACCGCTGGCCGCACGGATACGCCTACTCGCCGGGTCTCATCTGGGAGCCGGAGTGGACATCCGAGGCCGAGAAGCCCTGGGTCGTCGGGCGGCAGCCCTTCGGCCGGATCGCCATCGCGAACTCCGACGCGGGCGCGCGGGCCGACACCAACAGCGCGATCACGCAGGCGTTTCGGGCAGTCCAGGAATCCCTGAACGGCTGAGGTCAGGACCGGCGCCGGATCCCGAGTTCGGCGAGCTTTCGGGCCACGTCGGCCCCGGCGTGGTCCACCTTGACGTCCTTGTCGATGAAGAGGACGTTGCCGTCCTGGCCGATGTAGAACGTCCAGCGCTTCGCGACGCCGACGACGGGAACGAGGACGCCGTAGGGCTCGGCCGCCCGCTTGTCGGGGTCGGCGAGGATGGGGAAGTCGGCCCCCAGCGACTCCGCGAACTCCTTGTTCTTCTGTGGGGTGTCCGTGCTCACCGCGAAGTACGCGACGTCGAAGTCCCGGATGCTGGCGCCGCTCTCCCGGAGCGACCTGCACTCCTTGGTTCAGCCGCCCGTGAAGGCTTTCGGGAACCAGGCGAGCACGACCGCCTGCTTGCCGCGGTGGTCCGAGAGCCTGTGCGTCTTGCCATCGGAGCCGAGGAGGGAGAACTCGGGAGCGGGATCGCCCTCCTTGAGCTCGGCGGGCCGGCGCGCCGCGCAGGCGACGGCAAGGGCGAGAACGGCGACGAGGCCGGTCCGTTTCATCATCTGATTTCCCGCGTCGCCGCCGCTCAGGCCGACGCCGGCTCGTCCTCCTCCTCGTCATCGTCGGCGGACGGATCGACGGCGCCTTTCTCGATCTCGTCGGCGATCGAGATCCCGAGGAGGCCAGCCGCTTCCATGGCGAGCGCTCGCGCGGGCTCGACCTCGTCGTCGCCGAAGACGGCCAGCGGTATCTCGGCATTTTCGCCGACGATGTCCACCAGGAGCAGCACCACCGTCCGCCCGCCCTTGTCGCCCGTCGACTGCGACTTCTCCAGGCGCAGGCGCACGCGGGCGCCGCGGGGGATGGGCTTCTCCTTGCGGTGCTTGTAGACGAGGTGGTCGAAGACCTCGAGCACGCGGCGCGTGGCGGCCTCGACGAGCGTCCGCTTGCGCGTCACGACCAGGAGCCAGCCCGGCGTCCCGACCAGGAGGGCGAACACCGGCAGCATGATGAACCCGGCGATCGTGAGCTGTCCGAGGCTCGGAACGAAGAAGCCGGCGAGCCCGGTCACGAACTGCCAGAGGAGGTAGAGCCCGGCGCCGAGAAATGGCAGGCCGAAGAGCTTCGTGAGCAGGCTGCCGGTCTGGGAGATCTCGAGGCCTTCGGTCGTCCGGCTCCATTGGGCGGCCATCAGTGGGCACAAGGGTAAGCCAGGTTCCGTTGTCGTACCATCGCGGGATGGAAGGCCGGGGCGCATTGGCGGCGGAGGCCGCCTGGCCGTGCGCGTAGTCGTCGCCGACGACGAGGCGATCATTCGCCGCGGGTTGCGGCGGCTGCTCGGCCGGCAGCACGACCTCGACGTGGTCGGCGAGGTGGCGAACGGTCGCCAGGCGGTGGCCGCCATCCGGGAGCTCCAGCCGGATGCCGTCTTCCTGGACGTCCAGATGCCGGCGGGGGACGGCTTCTGGGTCGTGCGCGAGGTCGGGGCCGCCGCGATGCCCGCGGTCGTCTTCGTGACTGCGCACGAGCAGTACGCGGTCGGCGCCTTTGGCATCGATGCGGTGGACTACCTCTTGAAGCCGTTCGACGCCGAGCGGCTCGCCCAGAGCGTCGAGCGCCTGCGCACCCGGCTACGCGCGCGAGGGGCGAGATGGGCGGAACGGCTCGCCGTGCGCTCGGTCGGCCGGATCGACCTCGTTCCCGTCGGGGACGTCGACTGGATCGAGGCCGCCGACAACTACGTCGTCCTCCACTGCGGCAGCCGCACGCACCTGATGCTCGAATCCCTGCGGGCCCTCGGCCGCCGGCTGGATCCCGAGCGCTTCGTTCGCATCCACCGCAGCCGGATCGTCAACGTCTCGCGGGTCCGGCGGATGCGACCGCTCGACCACGGCGACTACGAGCTCGTGCTCGAGGGCGACGTCGTCGTCCGCAGCGGCCGCCGCTATCACGAAGCGCTCCGCCGCCTCGCGGACCGCTCCTAGGCGCCGCTTCACCCACCGCATCCTCCCGTTCACCCAATCGCCGGCGCGCGCGGCCGGCCGGGCGTGGCATGTTCGGCTCGAGAGGCGGGCAAGGCGAAGGGACTTGCAAGTGACAATGCCGCGGCTCGGTTCTCTCGCCGCCCTGGCCGTGCTCGTTCCCCCTTCTGTGGCGCCGGCTTCGGACTGGCCGCGCTTCCGCGGACCGAACGGGACCGGGGTCTCGACCGACACCGGCTTGCCGGCCCAGCTCGGCCGCGACCGCGCCGCCTGGACGGCGAAGGTCCCGAGAGGCAACTCGTCGCCGATCGTCGTGGGCGGCCGCGTGTACCTGACCGGCCACGACGGCGACGACCGGATCACCCTGTGCTACGACGCGGAGAACGGCGAGCTCGTGTGGAAGCGGAGCCTGCCTCGCGCGGGAGCCGAGTCCTTCCACGAGATGAACGGCCCGACGACGCCGACGCCCGCCACGGACGGGCGGAACGTCTTCGTCTTCTTTCCCGAGATCGGACTCGTGGCCTACGACCGCGACGGCCGCGAGCTGTGGAAGACGCCCCTCGGGCCCTTCCACTCCATCCAGGGCCTGGCTGCGTCTCCGGTGTACGTGGACGGCAGGATCGCGCTGCTCGTGGACACGGCGGAAGAGGCGTATCTCTCTGCCTTCGACGCCGCGACCGGAAAGTCGCTCTGGAAGACCGATCGGCCGGCGGGCGTGCTCGGCGGCTATGCGACACCGACCGTGGACGCTCGTCCCGGACGGCGGCCCGAGATCGTGGTCGCGGGAGCCGTGGAGCTGACGGGATACGACGCGGCTACCGGCGAGCGGGTCTGGTGGGCGCCGGGCGTCACCGGCTATCCCACGGGACCGCCGTTCGTGGCCGGGGACTCCGTCTACACGATGGAGCCGCTGGGCGTCGAGTGGCCGGCCTGGAGCGTGCCGCTCGAACGCTTCGACCGCGACCACGACGGTCGGGTTTCGATCGAGGAGGCCGCGAGCGACCCGAGCTGGAGGGGGAGCCTGGCCGGCATCGACGGGAACGTCGGCAACCACGACGGCTTCGTGACGCGAGAGGAGTACGAGAAGGCCACGGGCGGCCAGAGCGGCGGTTTCGTACGGACGCGGCTCGGTGGACGCGGCGACGTCAGCCAGACTCACGTCGTCTGGCGGCACGAGAAGGGCCTGCCGCAGCTCACCGGCGCCCTACTCTACGACGGCGTCCTGTACGTGGTGCGGAACGGCATCGTCTCGACGTTCGATCCCGAAGCCGGGAAGCTCCTGCGCCAGGAGAGGCTCGCAGACGCCGTGGGCGACTACTACGCCTCACCCATCGCCGGGGACGGAAAGGTCTATCTGGCGAGCCTGGAGGGCAAGATCACCGTGCTGCGCGCGGGAGCCGACTGGCAGGTGATCTCCGTGAGCGACCTCGGCGAGTCGATCGTGGCCACAC
>JBKPBQ010000154.1:0-7331 GCA_046726955.1 Acidobacteriota bacterium | reverse complement strand
GTTCAAGACCCAGCTCGGCAACACCGACATCCTGGTGCGCACGGCCACGGATGCGGTCTGGATGTCCTCGTCCCGTGCGCGGGCGGGCAAGCGCGGCATCCGCGCCGTCTACTACGGCATCCTCGCCGTTTTCTCCGTCTGGGGCGCGATCGTCATCCGGTTCGCCTCGCCTTTCGAGCTGTTCAAGGTCCTCGCGAACATGGCGGGGCTCGTTCTCGTCATATCCGGCGTGCAGATCTTCCTCGTCAACCGCCGCTTCCTGCCTCGTGCCCTCCGCCCGGCGCCCTGGCGCGAGGCCGCGCTCCTCGCCTGCTCGGTCTTCTACGCCTTCTTCGCCTGGTTCGGCCTGCGCGACCTGGCGCGGACGATCTTCGGGTAGATGGAAGGACCGGACGAGCGCCGCCGCGTCGCCGACCGCGTCTTCCGGGGATGCCTCGGCTACACGGTCCTCATCACCCTGGCCTGGCTCTACATGCTCGTGGCCGCGCCCGCGGACGGCTTCTTCTTCCGCCAGTACCGTCCGGACCGCGAGAGCCTCCAGCGCATAGCCGCCATATTCTTCTTCACGTCGATCCTGTGGGGGGCGATCTGGTACGGGGTGAAGTGGCTGCTCCTGCGCCGCTTCGTCGGCTTCACGAAGGAGGAGACGCGGGCGTCGTTCTCCTCGCGCATGGACCAGCCGTACGACCTCGGGCCGCTCCTCGCGCGCTACTCGGAGCGCCGGATCCGCATCACCGACATGATCGGCCGCCGCGGGCGCTTCGTGACGATCGGCGCCGCGGGCTTCTTCTACATCCACGCGCGGGTGGCGGAGAGCCCGACCCCGGGCTTCCTGACCGTCGCGCTCCAGGACAACCTTTTCGACGCCGTCGCCTTCAGCTGGCTCGCCCTCGCCTTCTACTACTCGAGCGGCTTCCTCGCCCGTATGTTCTACGGCCCGCAGTCGCGCGTGATGGACGGCACGCTCGCCCGCGCCAACTGCCTGCTCATCACGACGCTCTGGAGCCTGTTCAAGTTCGTGATGGTGCCCATCGGGGATCGCCTCTCGCTTCGCTTTCCGCCCGCCACGTTCTCCGTCGTCTTCGTGCTCATCTGGGGAACCTACCTGGCGGGAGATGCGCTCTCGGAGATCGTGGGGTCGCTCCTGGGCCGCCAGAAGCTGCGCGTGTGGGGGCTCGGCGACGTGAACCGCAAGTCGGTGGCGGGCACGGTGGCCGGGTTCCTGGGCGCGCTGGTGCTCGGTGTCGTCGTGGTGACCGCGCACGCCCTGCCCGCATCGTGGCTCGCGCTCGTCTTCGTGATCGCGGTCTCCAACACGCTCTTCGAGTTCTTCTCGCCGCGCGGCACCGACGACTTCACGATGGCGACGGCGAACGCGCTCCTCTGCTGGGGATTCGGCGCCTTTTTTCTCTGAGGAGCCCTCTCTCCACGCTGGACGCCGTACGGATCCTGGACCAGCAGGCGGCGACGTAGAGGAGTATCGGTCCAGGCCTAAACCCTGAGAGCAGAGTGAGTTGAGGGCGGCCTGGTACACGCCGCCCAGTGGCCCGTGGCTTGCAACCGGACGGGCTGCGATGTCGAAGCGGATCCTCGTCCTCGATGACGAGCCGGCGATCCTCGCCGCCATGGGGACGTACCTGCGCCGCCAGGGCTACCTGGTCGATTGCGCGAGCGATCGGCGGGAAGCCGAGCGGCTCCTGTCGACCGAGACCTACGCCTGCACCGTCGTCGACGTGCGCATCGGCGACGTCGGCCGCGGCGAGGACGGCCTCGAGATCGTGACCACGGTCCGCGGCCGCCACGCCGGCACCGGCATCGTGGTGCTCACCGCCTACGGCACCCCCGACGTCGAGGCCGAGGCGCGGGGCCGCGGCGCCGCCGGGTTCCTCCACAAGCCGAAGCTGCTGCGAGAGGTGGCGAGGGTCGTGGACGCGCTCGTCCAGGGCCGCGCGGCCGCTCCACCCCCGGAGAAGGAAGAAGCATGACCCGCAAGAAGATCCTCCTCGTCGACGACTCGCCGACGAGCCTGTTCGTCGAGCGCATGGTGCTGAAGGACAGCAACTACGAGCTCGTCACCGCGCGCGACGGCCAGGAGGCGGTCGAGCAAGCCGACCTCCACCGCCCCGACCTCATCCTCATGGACGTGGTCATGCCCCGCATGACCGGCCTCGAGGCCTGCCGCGAGCTGCGCCGCCGGCCGCCCACGGAGCGGACGCCGATCATCCTCGTCACCACCCGCGGCGAATCGGACAACGTCGAGGCCGGCTACGAGAGCGGCTGCAGCGACTACATCACGAAGCCGATCGACGGGCTGGAGCTCCTGACCAAGGTCAGGAGCCATCTCCGGGACTGAGCGCATGACCAAGAGCGACGCCGACCACTGGGCGCAGATGCAGCGCGTGCTCGAGGACACGAAGCGCTACTCGCGCGAGCTGCTCCTGGAGCACGAGAAGCTGCGGGCGCGCACGGTCGAGCTCACCGAGAGGTGCGTCGAGCTCGAGCAGAAGAGCTCGCACCTCACGCTGCTCTGCGGCGCGAGCTATCGCCTCTTCCACGGCTCGCTCGACCGGCGCGAGGTGCTGCTGCGGATCCGCGAGGTGGTGGCGGACGTCGTCGGCTCCGAGGAGATCGCCGTCTTCACGGTCGCCCCGGACCGTCCGGTCCTGCGCCTCGAGGAGGCGTTCGGGGTCGCCGCGACGTTCCCGGAGATCCCGGTGGGCACGGGACGCATCGGCCGCTCCGTGCAGCAGGGCGAAGCCTGGATCGCGGGACGATCGGCGGGCGAGGCGCTTCCCTTCGAGATCGACCTCCAGGCCGCGATCCCGCTCGTGGCGGAGGGCCGCGCCGTGGGCGCCCTCGCCATCTTCCGGCTGCTGCCCCAGAAGCCGCAGCTCGAGAGACACGACTTCGACACGTTCGAGCTCCTCTCCACGCACGCGGGCGCCGCCCTCCACTGCGCGTCGCTTCGGGCGCGGCTCCTGAGCCAGACGGCGTCGTGAGCACGGGAGCGCGTGCGGCGGCGGCCGAAGCCGCTACGGTCCGTCCGCTCGTCTACCTTCACGCGGGCCAGCTCGCCGCCTTCCGCGAGCCCCGGGCGATCTCCACAGTGCTGGGGTCGTGCGTGGCCGTGTGCCTCTGGGATGGGCAGTCGCGCATCGGGGGGATGAATCACTTCCTGCTCCCGCACCGCGCGGGCGCGGGCGAGACGTCGCCCCGCTTCGGCAACGTGGCCATGGGCCAGCTCCTCGACGCGATCGTTCGCCTCGGGGGGCGCTTCTCGCATCTCCAGGCCAAGCTCTTCGGCGGCGCCTGCGTGCTCGGCGGCCCGCGGCCCGGAGAAACGCTGGGCGAGCAGAACGTGCAGCTCGCGCGGAGCCTCCTCGACGCCGCCGGGATACCGATCGTGGCCGAGGACACGGGGGGAACGCGCGGACGCCGGCTCGTCTTCCACACCGACGACGGCCTCGCGTTCCTGAAGCGGCTCTAGGAGGACGTCGTGGAGCTGGACTTCGACGGCCTGATGCGGACCTTCGTCGGCGAGTGCGAGGAGAGCCTCCACGCCATGGAGCAGGCGCTGCTCGCCCTCGAGTCCCGGCCGGATGACGTGGAGCCGGTGCAGACGCTCTTCCGGATGGCGCACTCGCTGAAGGGCAACTCCATGTCGCTCGGCTTCTCCGACCTCGCGGCCTTCACGCACGGCGTCGAGGAGGTGCTCGTCCGCCTGCGCGCGCGGGAGATCGCGGTCACCGCGGACGTCGTGAGCCTGCTCCTCTCGTCGGTGGACGCGCTGCGGGAGATGGTCCCCGCGGCAGTGGCGGAGGCTCGCGGCCAGTGACGCCCCGCCACTCCGCCCTTCTCGCCAAGGTCCGCGGCCTCGCCCGCCGGTCCAAGGCGCCGGCCGACACGCCGGGCACGGCCGACACGCCGAGCCTGTCCGACGGAGCCGCCTCGGCGCTCGTGCTCGAGGGGCCCGACGCTCCGAGCGCCGCCACGGCCGGAGAGGGTCGGCGGACGCGGACGCTGCGCGTGGACGTGGACACGCTGGATCGGCTGCTCGACCTGACCGGCGAGATGGCGGTGGCCCGCGGCCGGCTGCGCGAGATCCTCGAGCGCGCCGGTGCCGAGGAAGCCCTCGAAGCACACCGCGAGGCGGATCGCCTCCACGCCGACCTCCAGGAGCTCGCGATGCGCGTGCGCCTGCTTCCCGTCGGTCCGAGCTTCGCCCGCCAGGCCCGCACGCTGCGGGAGGCGGCGGCCGCGCTCGGCAAGACGGCGCGCCTCGAGGTGTCGGGGGAAGGCATCGAGGTCGATACCAAGGTCCTCGAGCACATGGCCGATCCCCTGACCCACCTCGTGCGCAACGCGGTCGCCCACGGGATCGAGACCTCCGCGGTGCGCGCCGCCCGCGGCAAGGACGCCTGCGGCAAGGTAGCGCTGCGCGCGTCGCGCGAGACGGGCTCGATCCTCATCGAGGTCACGGACGACGGCGCCGGGCTCGATCGAGCCCGCATCCTGGAGACGGCCCGCGAGCGCGGGCTCGTCGAGGGAGACGCGGCCTCGCTCACGGACAGCGAGGTGCACCACCTGATCTTCGAGCCCGGCTTTTCCACCGCGCGCGAGGTCAGCGACGTGTCCGGCCGCGGCGTGGGGCTCGACGTCGTCCGGAGGAACGTCGAGGCCCTCCGCGGATCGCTCAGCGTGCGCAGCCGCGAGGGCGAGGGCACGACCTTCACCGTCCGCCTGCCCCTCATGCTCACGATCATCCAGGGGTTCGCCCTCGAGGTCTCGGGAGAGACGCTCGTGGTCCCGCTCGAGTCGGTGGTCGAGTGCCTCGACCTGCCCGCGCCGAGCCAGCGCGGGGAGGATGCGACCGGGCTCATCGACCTCCGCGGCGAGCCTCTGCCGTTCGTGCGCCTGCGCCGGCACCTCGGCTTCGTGGAGGGGCGGCCGATCCGCGAGCAGGTCGCGGTCGTGCAGTACCGCGAGCGGCGGGTGGGGCTCGTCGCCGATTCCCTCCTCGGCGAAGCCCAGGCCGTGGTGAAGCCCATGGGCCGGCTCTTCAAGGACGTGGCTTCGGTGGCGGGCTCCACGATCCTTGGCAACGGTCGCGTGGGCCTGCTCCTCGACGTGGCGACCGTGGTCGAGGACGCGCGCCGGAGCGGATCGGCGAGGAAGCCGTGGGCCTCGAGCGAAGCATCCCCGAGCTGACCTCGGAGGAGTTCCGGCTCTTCCAGCAGCACGTCCGCCGCGAGGCGGGCATCCACCTCTCGGACGCCAAGAGGCCGCTCGTGGTGGGCCGACTCGCGCGCCGGCTCCGCGAGCTCGGGCTCCGCTCGTTCCGCGCCTACTTCCGCGTCGTCACCGAGGACCCGGCGGAGGCGGTGCGGCTCCTCGACCTCCTGAGCACCAACCAGACCTCGTTCTTCCGCGAGCCCCTGCAGTTCGACTTCCTCGAGCGGCGGCTGCTCCCCGAGATCCGGCAGCAGGCGCAGCAGGGAGAGCGCGAGAAGCGCCTCCGCGTCTGGAGCGCCGCCTGCTCCACGGGCGAGGAGCCGTTCTCGCTGGCCATGGTCCTGCTCGAGGCCTTTCCCGAGGGATCCGGGTGGGACCTCGACATCCTCGCCACCGACGTCTCGACGCGCGTCCTCGACCAGGGCCGCGAGGCGGTATGGCCGATCGAGAAGGCGGCGGACATCCCCGACCACCTCCTGAGGCGCTACATGCTCAAGGGCAGGCGCGAGCAGGAGGGCCGGATCAAGGCGGGCCCCGAGCTCCGCGCGCTCGTGCGCTTCGCCCGGCTCAACCTCAACGCGGAGGCGCCGCTTCCGGGGCCGTTCGACCTCGTCTTCTGCCGGAACGTCCTCATCTACTTCGGTCCGGAGGAGAAGCGCCGCGTGCTCCGCCGCCTCTTCGAGCGGCTCTCTCCGGGAGGGTGCCTCTTCCTCGGCCACGCCGAGAGCCTGTCCGGCGTCATCGAGCCGATCCGCTGCGTGGGACCGATGATCTACACGCACGCCGACGCGCGCGCCTCGGCCCGCGGCGCCGCGAGGGCGTAGGTGCGGTCGGATCGGCGGGACGGGCGGATCGGCGTGCTCGTCGTGGACGATTCGGCCGTCGTGCGACAGGTGATGACGGCGCTCCTCTCGCAGGAGCGCGACATGGCCGTCACCGTCGCCTCCGACCCGTTGATTGCGATGGACAAGATGCGCGCGGCCCGTCCCGACGTCATCCTCCTCGACCTCGTGATGCCGCGGATGGACGGGATGACCTTCCTGCGCCGGATCATGCAGGAGGATCCGGTGCCGGTGGTCGTGCTCTCGACGCTCGCCACCCGGGGAGCCGAAGCGGCCGTGCGCGCGCTCGACGAGGGAGCGGTGGCGGTCGTGGCGAAGCCGCGGCTCGGCCTGCGGAGCTTCCTCCACGAGTCCGCGGTGCTCCTCGTGGATGCGGTGCGGGCTGCCGCCCAGGCTCGCCTCGGCCGCGGGCCGCGGCGGCTTCGCTCCGCGCCGGCGCGCCTCAACGCGGACGTCGTCCTTCCCGCGCTCCCTCCTCGCCGCGTCCCCGGCGCGGACACGATCGTGGCCGTGGGCGCTTCCACGGGAGGGACCGAGGCGCTGCGCGCGCTCCTCGAGCCCCTGCCCGCGGACGCGCCGCCGGTCGTCATCGTCCAGCACATGCCCGAGGTCTTCACCCGCGCCTTCGCCGACCGGCTGAACCAGACGTGCCGCGTCGAGGTGAAGGAAGCAGCCGCGGGAGACCGCATCGTCCGCGGACGCGCGCTCGTGGCTCCGGGCAACCGACACCTCCTCGTCCGGCGCGAGGGCGTCCACCTCGTGGCCGAGCTCAGCGACGCTCCGCTCGTCTCGCGCCACCGGCCGAGTGTCGACGTGCTCTTCCGCTCGGTGGCCCAGGCGGCGGGGCCGGCCGCGGTGGGCGTGATCCTCACCGGCATGGGCGACGACGGGGTGGCGGGCCTCGTGGAGATGAAGGAAGCGGGGGCGCTGACCTTCGCGCAGGACGAGGCCTCCTGCGTCGTGTTCGGCATGCCGAAGGAGGCGATCGCCCGCGGGGTCGTCGACCGCGTCCTCCCGCTCTCGCGGATCCCCTGGGCGGTGCTGGAGGCGGCGGGGACGGAGACGCCGCTTCGAGCCGGGACAGGCTCTTCACAATCTTTTTCCTGCCGCGAGCGTCCCTGAACGCCGGGCTAACGTCTCGCTAACACTCCGGGCGTAGGTTCGGAAGGACTCCGCAAGGCTGGGGCCCCGAGCGCTGTCAAGGGCTACATCAGCATGTTGATGGACGTGAGCGCCACCGTTCCGCAGCCACGGCCG
>JBKPBQ010000153.1:0-6422 GCA_046726955.1 Acidobacteriota bacterium | reverse complement strand
CATCGCCCAGAGCGTCCTCGCCCACTACAACGCCCCCTACTTCGACGCCACGGATCCGGAGTCGCGCAACAACCGGCAGCTCGCGGCCTCGCTCTCCTACTTCCTGTCCACGAAGAGCCTGGGCAAGCACGACATCAAGGTCGGGTTCGAGAGCTACCGCTCCACGAACATCGGCGGGAACTCCCAGTCCTCGACGAACTACGTCTTCTACACCGACTACCTGACGGGCGCCGACGGCAAGCCGGCCTTCGACGCCAACGGCTACGTGATCCCCGTCTTCACGCCGGGTGTGAGCCAGCTCCAGAACTGGCAGGCGGTACGCGGGGCCGAGGTCGACACCACGACGAACAGCGTCTACGTGAACGACAAGTGGGCGCTCAACGCCCACTGGACGTTCAACCTCGGCGCCCGAGCGGAATGGGCGAGCGCGGACGCGACGGGCGGCCTCCAGCCCTTCAGCGCGAGCCGCATCGTCCCCCGCCTCGGGGCGGCCTTCGACCCGAGGGGCGACGGGAAGTTCAAGCTGGAGGGGACCTACTCGTGGTACGCCGGGAAGTACAGCGAGACCCAGTTCGCGAAGAGCACGAACGTCGGCAACCCCGACGCGATCTACTACATGTACACGGGGCCCGCGGGCCAGGGACGCGACTTCGCCCCCGGCATCGACCCCGCGAACTACACGCAAGTCATCACCGGCGTCTTCCCCACCGCGAACGTGTTCTACGGGCCCGACGCCAAGAGCCCGGTGACCAAGGAGTGGACGGCGGCAGCGGGGACGCAGCTCGGCAACAACGGCTACTTCAAGGTCATCTACACGCACCGCCGCATCACGGACTTCATCACCCAGTTCGTGACGCAGCAGACGGGCACCACCCACGTGGTCAAGAACGGCATCGACTTCGGCGAGTTCTCGAACATCCTCTGGGCGAACACCGACGACCCGGAACGCAAGTACGACGGGTTGCAGTTCCAGACCAGCTACCGGGTCAACAGCCGGTGGAACATCGAGGGCCACTACACGCTCCAGCTCAACAACGACGGGAACTACGAAGGCGAGGCGCCGAACCAGCCGGGCGCGCCTTCGGTCTTCACCGGCTACTACCCGGAGATCTTCGACGAGGCGCGGAGCTATCCCATCGGACCGCTCGTGGGCTACCAGCAGCACAAGGTCCGCGCGTGGACGACCTACGACCTCGGCCTGGGCAAGGCGGGCACCGCCACTTTCGGGTTGCTCTATCGCTACAACTCGGGCACTGCCTACAGCATCCGCTCCGCCGGCCAGCCCCTGACCGCCGAGCAGCAGGCGATCGGGTCGGCCCTCTACGCCACGCTGCCCACGAGCCAGACGATCTTCTACGCGGCGGGCCGCGGCTCCGAGCGCTTCGAGGGAGCGAGCCTCCTCGACTTCTCGCTGAACTACAGCATCCCCGTCTACAAGACCCTGCGCCCGTGGGTGAAGTTCGAGGTCCGCAACGTCTTCAACTCGACGCCGCTCATCAGCACGAACATCTCGACGACCCCCGACCCCAACAGCCCGCTCGACAGCCTGGGCATCCCGACCGGCTACATCAAGGGCAGCGCCTTCGGAACGGGGACGTCCACGACGAACTACCCGTTCCCGCGTGAGTACCTGGTGGCCGTGGGAGTCCGGTTCTAGACCCGTCGGGGCGGGGCGGCCTCGGCCGTCCCGCCTCGACGTTCCTCAGAACAGCTCGTCCACCATCGCCGCGAGGGGGAGGAGGTAGGGCCGGGAATCCAGGGTCGCATTCGTGCCGAAGTACGCGATCACCACGTCCTTCCGGGGCGCGACGTAGAGGAGCTGGTCGCCGAAGCCTCCCTTGTAGAAGTCGCCCTTGCCCGTGACGCCGTCCCACTGGTACGCGACGTGGTGGCGCCGGCCCGGTTCCTTCAGGATCTGCGGCCGCCCGCCTTCGGCGATGCGCCGAACCACGGCGTCGGAAAAGATCCGGCCTTCCTCCGAGGAGCGCGACGGCGTCAACAGCATCCCGAAGCGCGCGAGGTCGCGCAGCGTCGCCGAGAGGCCGGCGTGGGCCGCGGCGATGCCGTTGCGATTGACCACGATCTGCGCGTCGGCTTCCGCTCCCATGCGCGACCAGACCTCGTCGGACAGGAACTCGGCGAGCGTCCGGCCGCTCACGCGCTCGACGAGCCAGGCGAGAACCGTCGTGCTGACGCTCGAGTACTCCCACAGGACGCCCGGCGCGCGCACCCGGCGCTGCGTGCGCAGGTAACGGTAGGTCTCCTCGCGCTGCACGTCCTCCGACATGGCCGCGGTCTTGGGGAGCATCCCCAGGCTGGCCTCGAGCTGGTAGTGCTTGTTCTGCGGATCGGAGTAGGGGTCGGGCGCCGCCTCGCCGGTCTCGATCCCGGACGACATCTCGAGGACGTCGCGCACCGGCGTCGGCTCCCAGGCCGTTCCTTTCAGGTCCGGAATGTATTCGGCGATCGCGTGGTCGAGACGGACCTCGCCCCGGTCCTCGAGCAAGGCCACGGCCATGCCCACGAAAGCCTTCGTCACGGAGAACATCAGGTGGCGGTCGCCGGCGCGCATGCGCGGGTAGCGCTCGTAGACGACGCGGCCGCGATGGACGACGACGAAGCCGTCGAACGGACCGCCGGCCACGGCGTCGTCGAGCGTCACGGAGTGTCCGTTCGAGCGATCCACCACGTAGCGCCCGATCGCCGGGTTCATCTCGACGGGCAGGGCGGCCACGGGCCCGCCGCGTCTCACTACTGCCACCGGGAAGATCTCCGACACGTTCAGGTACACGAACCGCGAGATCTCGCCGCCGTCGTCCCAGTTGTCGAGCGTGACCGCGCGGCGCAACCGGCCCGCCTCTTCCGCGGTATAGCCGGGAGGCCCCGCGCCGACGACGGTGGCACCCCCGATAGAAAGGACGGCGGCGAACAGGAGCTCCGCGCACCGCGTCGGCGCTCGGCGATGGGCCATGGACGACCTCCGGGCCGGCAGCCTACGCTGTCGTCGAAAATCCGACAACTCAGGGGGGGGCCGACGAAATGGACCGGCGGGGCTAGAATCGGCCTTTCAGGGACAGCGGACACCGCAGTAGAGGAGGAAGCGATGAGAACGAGAACCGTCCTGGCATCGGTGGCAGTGCTGCTCGCGGGCTACAGCCTGTGCTTCGCGGCAGATCCTCAGATCGGCACCTGGAAGCTGAACGAGGCCAAGTCCAAGATCAACCCCGAGGCGCCCAAGAACACGACCGTCATCTACGCGGAGACGGGCGACACCGTGAAGGTGACGGTGGACGGGATCGACAAGGACGGCAAGCCCACGCACAACGAGTGGACCGGCAAGTTCGACGGCAAGGACTACCCCGTGACCGGCGACGCGACGTCCGACATGCGCTCTTATAAGAAGGTCGACGACCGGACGCTCGAGCTGATGGCGAAGAAGGGCACGGTGGTGACGATCACCGGCCGCATCACGGTCTCGCCCGACGGCAAGACCCGCACCGTGGACGTCATGACCACGGACCCGACCGGAAAGAAGGTGAGCAGCACCGCCGTCTACGACAAGCAGTAGCCGCCTCCGCGAGGCGACCCACGACGGGGCACGGCGCGGGCCGTGCCCCGTCTTCGTCTTCGTCCGATCGGTCGACCTGCCGTCTAGGCGGGCCGGATGTTCTGGTTGATCCGGAAGAGGTTCTGCGGGTCGTACTTTCGCTTCACCTCGGCGAGGCGGGAGTGGTTCTCCCGGTAGGCCGACTTCACGCCCTCCTCGCCCTCGTCCATCATCATGTTGACGTAGCCGCCGCCCAGCGAGAACGGGTGCAGGGCGAGCCAGTAGTCCCGGGCCCACTGCACGAGGCGCGAGTTCTGCGCGGGGTCGGGATCGACGCCGACGATGACCTCGGCAAAGCGCGCGTCGCGATAGCTGAAGGCGGTGTCCGCCTTCCCCACGCGCCCCGCCGCACCGTTGATCGGGTAGAGGTGCATGGTCGAGTGCGGGCTCGGGAGCCGCTCCGCGTACTTGACGTGGAGGTCGACGGCTTTGTCGCTCAGGTCCTGGAAGAAGTCGGCCTTCCAGTACCACTGCAAGCCCGCGGGATAGAGCCCGTCGAACAGGCTCTGCAGCGCGGGGAACGGGATCGGGCCGCAGAAGTCCATGAGCGGCGGCGCGAACTGACGGACGGGCTTCATCGCCTCCTCCGCCTTCGCGAGGTCACCGGTGTAGCACCAGGTGATCACCACCACCTTCTTGAGATGGTGCTCGGCCGGGAACATGGGGACGGGAGGAACCGTCGCGAAGGCGAACCACCCGTTGATCTCCTCGGGCGCCTTCAGGATGAAGTCCCGCCAGGCGCGGAGGAGCGCGGCGCCCTTGTCCAGGGGCCAGAAGATCGGCCCCCCGTAGACGTTGCCCACGGGGTTGGCGCGGAAGAGGAACGACGTCACGACCCCGAAGTTGCCGCCGCCGCCGCGCACGGCCCAGTACAGGTCCTCGTTCTGCTCCGCGCTCGCCGTCACCAGACGGCCGTCGGCGAGGACCACGTCCGCCTCGAGGAGGTTGTCGATGGTGAGGCCGTACCGGCGGGACAGGTAGCCGATGCCGCCGCCCAGGGTGAGGCCGCCGACGCCGGTCGTGGAGAGGAAGCCGCTCGGCACGGCGAGGCCGAAGGGGTGCGTCGCGTGGTCGACCTCGCCCCAGAGGGCGCCTCCCTCCACCCGCACCGTCCGGGCCTTCTGGTCCACTCGAATGCCCTTCAGCGACCGGAGGTCCACGACGAGGCCGCCGTCGCAGGTGCCGAGGCCGGGGCCGTTGTGCCCGCCGCCGCGGACGGCGAGCAGGACGCCCTTCTCGCGAGCGAAGTTCACCGCCGTCATCACGTCCGCCACGTCCGCGCAGCGGGCGATGAGCGCGGGCTTCTTGTCGATCATGGCGTTGTAGACCTTTCGGGCCCCCTCGTACGCCGAGTCGCCCGGTGCGATCAGCTCGCCGCGGAACTTGCCGCGCAGCTCCTGGATTTCCGTGTCCTTCATCGTCAGTCCTCCCACTGTCCCGGAGGCCCCGTTTCCTGCCGAGACTGTTCCCAAAGCTAGGCGCCGGCTGTTAGTCCGGCGTTAGCAGGGCGTTAGGGGAAGGGCCGGAAGAGAAAGACCCGGAAGGCCGGCCGGTCAGTACTGCTGGGAGAACAGGACGGCCGCCTTCTGCAGGGGGCGCTCCCAGACGCGCTTGCGCCAGGCGTCGAGGCGGATCTCTTCGCTCCGCTGGAGGTCGCGCCGGAACGTCTCCTCCATCTGGCGGCCGAACTCCGTGTCGAGGATGCCGAGGACGTTCTCCGAGTTGAGCTCACTGCCCCGGATGTCCATGTTGGCCGATCCCACCACGGACCACTCGCCGTCCACGACCACGTGCTTGAGGTGCATCATCGTTGCCTTGTACTCCCAGATCTTCACGCCCGACTCCAGGAGCTCCTCGTAGTAGTTGTGGCTGGCGAGGCGGATGAGGTCGGCGTCGGTGTGCGAGTCGGGTAGGAGCAGCCGCACGTCCACTCCCGCCCGCGCGCGGTCCGCCACCGCCTCGCGCACCGCCTTGTCGGGCACGAAGTAGGGGGTCGTGATCCACAGCCGGTGCCGCGCCGCGAGGAAGGTCTGCAGGAAGAAGAGCCGCAGCGGGCGATTCTCGTACGAGGGCGAGCTGCCCAGGCCGGTGTGGAGCGTGATCCGCTCGCCCGGGCCGGCGGAGGGGTCGGGAGGTGGGAAGTACTCCGGTCCCACCAGCACCTCCCCCACCGTGCCCGCCCAGAGGTCCACGAACGAGGACTGCAGCGTCGTGGCCAGGGGGCCGGTGACCTCCACCATGCTGTCCCGCCAGTGCTCGTCGCTGTCGGCGTTGCCGAGCCACTGGTCGGCCACGGCCATTCCTCCCGTGAAGCCGATCTTGCCGTCGATGACGATGGCGCGGCGGTGGTTGCGCTTGTGGAAGCGCGTGAGCTTGCCGAGCCGCGCCGCGCGGAAGACCTCGACCTTCGCACCCGCGCTCCGGAGGGCCTCGATCGATTCCTTCGGCGTGAAGAAGCCGCCGAAGCCGTCGAGGAGGATCCTCACCTTGACCCCCGCCCGCGCCCGGTCGACGAGTACTCTCACGAGGTCGTCGTTCACCTTGCCCTTCTTCCAGATGTAGCAGCTGAAGTTCACGCTCTTCTTCGCCCCGTGGATGGCCTGGTAGAGAGCGGGAAAGAACTCGTCGCCGTTGTTGAGCAGCCGGGCCGATCCGCCGGGAAGCAGCGGCGCCCCCGCGGTGCCCGCGATGGCGAGGAGGAATTCCTTGGAATCCACGGGCGGGGCCGAGGTGACACTCAGGTCTGGAGGACCGTTGCGGCCGATCGTGAAGAACAGGCTCGCGATCAAGCCAGTGACCGAGAGGATCCCGATGA
>JBKPBQ010000152.1:0-7565 GCA_046726955.1 Acidobacteriota bacterium | reverse complement strand
CTCGTGGCGCGCGCGGGGGCGCTGCTCACCCGCGTGCTCTACCGCAAGGAGAACGGCGGCAAGCGGTTCGTGATCGTGGATGCGGCCAAGAACGACCTCCTCCGGCCGTCGCTCTACCAGGCCTTCCACCGGATCGAGCCGGTCGCCCCGCCGCGCGCTGGCGAGGAGACGGTGGACGTCGTCGGCCCCGTCTGCGAGACGGGCGACTTCCTGGCCCGCAACCGCGCGATGCCGGAGGTCGCGGAGGGCGAGCTCGTCGCCATCCTCGACACGGGCGCCTACGGCTTCTGCATGTCCTCGAACTACAACATGCGGCCCCGCGCCGCCGAGGTGCTCGTGGACGGCGGAACGGCGCGCCTCGTCCGCCAGCGCGAGACGTTCGAAGACCTCGTGCGGACTGAAGTGGAGTGACTACTTCTCGCTGATCACGCGGCCGAGGTCGCTCGAGCGGCCCAGGCGGTCGAACGTCTCGTAGAGCGCGGCGGAGATCGCCCGGATGGCCTCGCTGCCGTCGCCGTCCCGCCGCAGGTAGGAGGTCATGACGGCCACGGAGTAGGGCCGTCCAGGGACGTCCACGACGGCGGTCACGCAGCGGACGGCCTCGAGCTCGCCCGTCTTGTCGAGCACGCGGACGGTGTCGGGCAAGGGAACTCGGAACGGCGACTCCCACTTCTTGACCGCGGCCACTGCCTTGAGGTCGGCCGCGCGGGCGGCGGAGAGGCCCGCGCCTTCGTGGACCGCCTCCATCAGGCGGCGGAGCTCGCCCGGAGTCGAGACGTTCTCGTTGCCGCGGCGGGCCGCGTCGAGGTCCATCATGCGCCGGCGGAGGCGGGTGCGGGCGAGCCCCAGCGTGTCGAGACGCCGGTTGACCGCGTCCAGCCCGACCTTGTCGATGAGGACGTTCGTGGCCTCGTTGTCCGAGAACGACATCATGAGGACGGCGAGGTCGCGCCAGGTCAGGGTGACGCGGTCGCCGAGCTCCTCGAGAACGCCGCCGCCGAGGACGCGCTTCGCGGGCGGAGTCGTCGTGGCCAGGAGGTCGATCCGTCCGGCCTCCGCCTGGTGGTACAGCTCGAGGAGGACCGCGGGCTTGATCGCGGAGGCGGTGGGGAAGCTCTCGTCGGCGCGGATGTCGATGGCGGCGCCCGTCTTCAGGTCGCGCACCGAGGCGCCGAGGACGCCGTCGAGGCCGTGGTCCACCGCCTCCACCCGCGCGCGCAGCTTGGCCCAGATCTCGGCCTCCTTGCCGGGAAGCTCGGCGCCCGCCGCGGGGAGGCCGACGAGCACGAGGAGAGCGGCGGTGCGGCGGGTCAGGGGAGCTTCCATGCCTTGTCGTACCTCACGAGGCCGGTGGGGCCGAGGTTCAAGCCGCGCAGCGCGCGGCGGTGAACGGTGTAGAGCGAGCCGTGATAGAGCGGCACCCACGGCATGTCCTTCTGGAAGAGCGCTTGGGCCTCGTGGTACGCGCCGAGGCGCGTCTCGGGGTCGCTGCCCATGCGCCCGCGCTTCAGGATCGCGTCCATGGACGGGCTGCGGTAGCGGCTGCGGTTCGTGGTGCCGATGGACTCCGAGGAGAGGAGCGCGGACAGGAAGTCGTTGGGGTCGAGCGTGTCCGCCTGCCAGCCGAGGAGCGCCATATCGTAGTCGCCGCGCGTGACCTTCTCCGTGTACTCCGACCACCCGAGGATCTCGCGCAGCCGCGTCCGCACGCCGATCCTGGCCAGGTCGTCGCGGATCTCCTCGGCCACGCGGCGCGGCGACGGCAGGTAGGGACGCGGGGAGGCGGCGAGCAGCAGCTCGAGGTCGAGGCCCTTAGCGAACCCGGCCTCCGTGAGCAGGCGCCGGGCGGCGGCAGGGTCGAGGCCGAGGTCCTTGGTGCGCCGGTCGTAGCCCCAGAGCGAGGGCGGCAGCGGGTTGCGCGCGGGCTCGCCGTGGCCGCCCAGCGCTCCGCCGAGGAGGTGGACACGATCGATGCCGCGGGCGAGCGCCTGGCGAACGTGCACGTCGCCGAGGGGCCCCCGCTCGTTGTTGAGGCAGAGGAAGGCCACGTTCAGCCCGATGCGCGAGTCGAGCATGACGCGGGGATCGCTGCGCAGCCGGCTCACGCGGTCCTGGCCGATCGCGGACGTGAGGTCCACCTGGTCGGCGAGGAGCGCGTCCACGAGCGCGTCCTCGTCGGCGAGCCGCCGGAAGACGAGCCGCTTGAGACGCGGCGCCCCTCCCCAGTGGTCGGGGTTGGCCTCGAGCGCCACCTCTCCGGGACGCGCGGAGACCAGCCGGAAGGGCCCGGTACCGACCGCCCTCTCCGCCTGGGGATCGGACAGGCGCTTCGGGCTCTGCAGCGCGAAGAACGGCTGGGAGAGTGTCGCCAGCAGCGCGGCGTCGGGACGGTCGAGGGCGATCGTGACCACGTAGGGTCCGGCGCGCTCCGCCCGCCCGGGAAAGCCTCGCAGCCGATGCAGCCGCTCCAGGTTTGCGACCACCGCCGCCGCGTCGAGGGGCGTCCCGTCGTGGAAGCGCACGCCCTCGCGGAGGGTGAACGTCCAGGTGCGGCGGTCCACGGTCGCCCAGGTGGTGGCGAGCGCGGCCTCCGGGTGCGAGCCCCCCGGACGGAATCGCACGAGCGGCTCGCAGACGTTGACGAGCACGGCCGCCGAGACGAGGTCGGTGGCGCGGTGGGGATCGAGGCTCCCGGGATCGGCGAGCAGGCCGACCACCAGGGTGTCCGCTGCCGCGGCCAGCAGCAGCGAGGCGAGCGCGGTCAACGCGGGCGTCGCGCTCCCACGAACTCGGAGCTCCAGTACGGCTCGTCGAGGCCGCTCTCCTGGACGATCGGGGTCTGGTAGGTGGTCGCGGAGAGGAAGCGTCCGTCGCCGATGTAGAGGCCGACGTGGGTCGGCTTCTTCGGGTTGCCGAAGTACAGGAGATCGCCCGGGCGCAGGTCCGCGCGCTCCACCTTCAGCATGTTCGGGTCGTCGTACTGCATGTGCGAGTCGCGAAGCAAATCCACTCCGTGCATGCGGTAGACGAGGCCAACGTAGCCCGAGCAGTCGAGCCCGTGGACCGTCATGCCTCCCCAGAGGTAGGGCACGCCCATGAACCGGCGGGCGGTGGCGAGGAGCTGCGCATCCGAGCCGCGCTCCCTCTTGTCCGCGGCGTCGCCGGGCTTCACGTCGCCGGACTGGATGTACGCCGAGTCGCCGTTGGGGAGCCGCACGCGGTACCAGCCGTCCTTCGCCTCTCCTGACGGCTCGAGCCGGCTCCCCAGCGGGGCCTGGATCTTCGGCCGGAAGGAGGTCACGTCCGGATCCCGGTAGAGGTTGGCCATGAGGTTCGTGACCTCTAGGATCGGTCCCTTCGACGCGTAGCGGCGCGCGCTCGGGGTCGTGTAAGAGAGGAGCGCCGCGGAGGGGATCCAACCGCGGTAGCGGTCGGGCGTCTCGATCCGGCGGAACGCGTCGCTCGCCTCGAGGACCGTGACCACCTGGCCGAGCGTCGCCTGGCTCACGACGTCCTTGTCGAGGGCGGGGCCCGAGTACATGTTCTCCACGGTGCGGATGACGACGGCCTCGCGGCGCGGCGCCGTGGCCGGGGCGAGGAGGAGAACGGCGAGAAGGGCGGCGCTCATGGGGTCCCCTTCGGCGCTTCGAACTCGACGAGGGGGACGTCCCAGTGCGCGTCGAGGATCTCGAAGCGGCGCGCCTCCTCCTTCTTGAAGGTCTCCTGGTCCGGGTAGAGCTTCTTCGTGATCTCCTCCTCGGCTCCGGGCACGGACTGGAACGACGCCCAGTTCTGGTAGACGATGACGACGGCGAACGTCCAGTCTGCCCGCCCGTCGCCGTGGTACATCGGCTTGTACATGTTGACCGACTTCACGCGCCCGCCCACCTGCGACTGCAGCACCGGGTAGTGGTTCTTGAGGAACAGCCGCTCGAACTCCTGCTGGAAGCCCCAGCGCACCTTGTAGTAGTAGGCCACCCGCACCGGCTTGTCCGCGGCTCCGGACGCGGGCGGGGCCTGCGCGAGCGCCGCCGTCGCGGGAAGCAGGAGAAGCACGAGAAGGGCGAGACGCGGACGCATTTCTACCTCCGGAGTTTTCGCGATATTACGCCGGCGCCTCGGCGCCGTCACTCGTAGCGCAAGGCGTCGATGGGGTCGAGGGTGGCGGCCTTGCGGGCGGGGTAGTAGCCGAAGAAGATCCCGACCGCGGCCGCGAACGCGAAGGCGATGGCTATCGCCGACGTGGTGACGAGGGTGGGCCAGCCGAGGACGCCGGTGAGGAGACGCGAGACACCCACTCCGAGGATTATGCCTGCGATCCCGCCGAGCACGGAGAGGCTGATCGCCTCCGTGAGGAACTGGCGGAGGATGTCGCGCGTCCGCGCTCCCACCGCCATCCGCAGGCCGATCTCGCGCGTGCGCTCCGTCACCGATACGAGCATGATGTTCATGATCCCGATCCCTCCCACGAGCAGGCTCACGGAGGCGACGCTCATGAGGAGGCCGGTCATCGTCTGGGCGAGCTGGCTGCGCATGGCCGCCATCTCCTCCACGGTGCGCACCGAGAAGTCGTCCTCGTCGGGATTCGGGATGCGGTGGCGCTGGCGGAGGAGACGCGTGATCTGCACGGCGGTCTGCTCCACCGTCTCGGGACGGGAGGCCGACACCATGACCTGGGTGAGGTACGTGATGCCCAGCAGCTTCTTCTGGATGGTGGTGTAGGGGGCGATGATGATGTCGTCCTGGTCGTTGCCCCATTGCCCCTGTCCCTTGGGGGCGAGGACACCCAGCACACGGAACGGGAGGTTCTTCACGCGGATCACCTGCCCGACCGGGTCCTCGCCCGCGAACAGGTTCTGGGCCACCGTCGTCCCGAGCAGGCAGACCTTGTCCGCCACCTGCACATCGCGGGGGGTGAAGTTGGCGCCGTCGGTGATCGGCCAGCTCCGTACCGCCACGTAGTCCTCGTTGCCGCCCTCGACGGACGTGTTCCAGTTCAGGTTCCCCGCCACCACCTGGGCCCGCCCGCGCACCACGGGGGTGAGCCGGGCGACCGTCTGGACCTGGTCGCGGATCGCGACCGCGTCGTCGAGGGTGAGGGTCTGCACGGAGCCGATCCCCCCACGCACGCTGCCCATCCGCTGCCAGCTGCCGGCCGAGACGTAGATCACGTTCGTGCCGGTGCTCTGCACCTGCTCGTCGATGGCGGCGCGGGCCCCGGAGCTGAGCGCGATCATCGCGATCACGGAGGCGACGCCGATGATCACGCCGAGGGCGGTGAGGGCGGAGCGGACCTTGTTGCGCTCGAGCGCCTTCCCCGCGATGCGGAGGATGTTCAGGTACTCGCGGATCACGCGATCTCCTCGAGGGGAGGCAGGCTCGCGAGCTCGGCGGCGGCGTCGCGGGTTCTCGCCACCGGCTCGTCCTTCACCACCCTGCCATCGCGGAAGGCGACCACCCGCCGCGCGTACTCGGCGATGTCGGGCTCGTGGGTGATGAGCAGCACCGTGAGGCCGCGCTCGCGGTTCAGCCGCTGCAGCACCTCCATGATATCGACGCTCGTCCGGCTGTCGAGGTTGCCCGTGGGCTCGTCGGCGAGGATGAGATCCGGCTCGTTGACGAGGGCGCGGGCGATGGCCACTCGCTGCTGCTGCCCCCCCGAGAGCTGGCTCGGCGTGTGGTCGAGCCGGCCTCCGAGGCCGACGGTCTCGAGGAGCACGCGGGCGCGGCGGTGCCGCTCCGCGGGCGACCAGTGCTTGCCGTTGTAGAGGAGGGGCAGCTCGACGTTCTCGAGGGCGGAGGTGCGGCTCAGCAGGTTGAAGCTCTGGAAGACGAAGCCGATCGTCCGGTTGCGGAGGACCGCCCGGCGGTCGCGGTCGAAGCCGGAGACGTCCTCGCCGGCGAGGAAGTAGCGGCCGGCCGAGGGCTGGTCGAGCAGCCCGATGATGTTCATGAACGTCGACTTCCCGCTGCCCGAGGCGCCCACCACCGCCACGAACGAGCCGCGCTCGACCGCGAGGTCGAGGCCGCGCAGCGCGTGGACGGTGACGTCGCCCACGACGTACGTCTTGCGCAGGTCCTCGACCCTGATGAGGGGAGAGCTCGTTGGGGGAGCGCTCGTCATTGCCGCGGCCGCGTGTTGGGACGGGGCGGCTGGAACGGGTTGTTCGCCCCGCTCGGCGACGCTGCCGCTCCCGGCGTGCGGGGACGGCTGCCCTCTTCGACGCCGGTCACGACCCTCTGGCCTTCGTCGAGCCCCTCCAGGACCTCGACGAACCGGCCGTCGGAGATGCCCAGGCGGACGCGCTTCGGCTCGGGGCGCCCGTCGGTACCCGGAACGAAGACGACGGCGGACCGACCCGGCCCTCCGCGTCCCGCCCCCTCGCCTGCGGTCGACTGCGCGGCCCGCTCGGCGGGCGCCGGCGGTGCGGTGTCGTCACCCGTGCCGCGCGCGGGTGCCTTTCCCACGGCGGGGGCGACAGCCGGGCTCGCCTCGCCGGCCGGCCGTCCGGCCTCCGCAGCGGACCGCGCGCGCCCGCCTCCGGATCCCCGCTTGTCCTCGAATCCCTCGGGACGGAAGCGCAGGGCGGCCGCGGGAACCCGCACCGCGTCCTTGCGCTCGTTGATTACGACGGAGACGGTAGCGGTCATGCCCGGCATGAGGCGCAGGTCCTTGTTGTCCACCGCCACGATCGTGTTGTAGGTGACGACGTTCTGCGCGGTCACGGGCTGCAGGCGCACCTGCTCGAGCCGGCCGCGGAACGTCTGGTCGGGGAACGCGTCCACGCGGAAGGTGACGTCCTGCCCGGTCTTCACCCGCCCGATGTCGGCCTCGTCGATCGAGGCGTTGACCTGCATCTGCGTGAGGTCGTTCGCGATCACGAAGAGGACCGGAGCCTGGAACGAAGCGGCCACCGTCTGTCCCACGTCCACGCTGCGGGCGAGCACGACGCCGTCGATGGGGGCGCTGATCACGCTGTGCGCGAGATCCACCTGGGCCTGGTTGAGCGCGGCCTCCGCCTGGTTCACCGCGGCCAGGTTCGCCTGGAGCTGGGCGTTGGCGGAGTCGTACGCCGCCTTCGCCGACTCGAGGTCCGAAGGCGGGAGGAGGTCCTGCTTGGCGAGCGCCTGGGCGCGCTCGTACTTCTGCTTGGCGTCGGCGATGGCCGCGCGCGCGCGCTCCACGTCGGCCCGCGACGAGGAGAGGTTGGCCTGGGCCTGGGCGACACGGGCCTGGAAGAGCGCCGGGTCGAGGCGGGCGATGACCTGGCCCTTCTTGACGTTCGAGTTGAAGTCGGCGAGCAGGTCCTTGATGGTGCCCGAGACCTGCGATCCCACCTGGACGGTGGTGACGGCCTGAAGGACCCCGGTCGCCCCGACCACGTCGGCGATGTCGCCGCGGTCGACCGCCGCCGTGGCGTAGCGAACGTCGTTTCCCCGGCCGCGAAACGCGAGGAACAGCCCCGCCGCGGCGAGTAGCAGGACGACCCCCGTCCAGACCGTCCGCGGGCGCATTTGCATACTCCCCCGCAAGCTTAGACCGGAATTCCGGGGCGGTGTTGAGG
>JBKPBQ010000151.1:0-9812 GCA_046726955.1 Acidobacteriota bacterium | reverse complement strand
GGCGTGGCGAGCCCGAGGCACGTGTGCAGGTTCGCCCCGCCGAGGTCTGCGTCCACGAGGACGACCCGCTTCCCCATCCGCGCGAGCTGCCATCCGAGGGACGCCGTGAGGAGGGATTTGCCGATCCCGCCCTTCCCGCCGCCGACCGACCAGATCTGCCGGCGGCTTCGCGGAACGGGAGCTGCGGGCACGACGCCGGGCACGCTCACCGCCATCAGCGCAGCTCCACGCTCCGGACGACGCCGTCCAGGAGCGCGCGCGTGTCGGCAGACCTCTTCCACACCAGGGTCGGGCAGTACGTGATCACGCAGAGAGACATGCCCGGTCCGACGATCGTGAGGTTGCGCTGGCGCCACTCCTTGTGGCCGCGCACCGGCGTGTCGTACTTGACGACGAACGCGGAGTCGAGCAGGCGGTGGTCGCCCCGCTCGGCGCTCAGGAAGTCGTACTCGTATCGGACCTCGGGGCTGGTCTGCATCGCCTCCGCCAAACGCTCGAGCATGCAGTCGGCGTGGATGCCGTCGAACCCCGCCTCCTGATGCCGATAGACGAAGCGCACGACCAGGTCGTCGCGCTGCGCCTCCACCACCTCGGGCCCCTCGCCTCGGCTCTCCACCTTCCAGTCCTCGGGCGTCCGGAAGCGGAAGGAGCCGTCGCGGTTCTGATGCTGCGCGTCCAGCGTCGGCGCGGCAGCGTCCTTCTGCTTGCCCGCCGAAACCGCTGCGGGAAGGAGAAGGAGGGAGGCGAGAAGTCCCTTCGTTAGGTCCTTCAATACAGGGCCTTGAGGGGTAAGGGTACAGCAGGTAAGATTTTACATCAAGGCCAAAAAACGAGTAACGACGAGCCTCTAGAGCAGGCTAGGACACGACCTCGGCTCGACCCGGCGCTTCGGCGTTGGCCGGCGAGGGGTTGCGGCCGCGGCGCACGGTGATCATCTCGGCGAGTATGCTCACCGCGATCTCCTCGGGCGTTTCCGCGCCGATGTCGAGCCCCACGGGACAGTGCACGCGGGCCAGGTCCTCGGGGGGCATGCCCGTCTGCTCGAGCTCGGCGAAGACCTGGAGCATCTTCGACTTGCTGCCGAGCAGCCCCACGTAGCGCAGCCTCCGCCCGAGCACCGCCCGGAGCGCCTCGGCGTCGCCCCGGTGTCCCCGCGTCACCACCACGGCGAAGCTGTTCCGCCCGAGCGTCATGGCCGCCGCCGCACCCGAGAAGCCCTCGATGAGGATGCGGTCGGCGTCCGGGAAGCGCTCGCGGCTCGCGAACCGCTCGCGGTCGTCCGCGACTTCCACCCGGAAGCCGCAGGCCTTGGCCATGCGCGCCAGCGGCTGCGCCACGTGCCCGGCCCCGAAGAGGCACAGCGTGGGCCGACCCTCGATCGGCTCGATGAGGATCTGCATCCGGCCCCCGCAGGCGTGGCCATCCTCCCCCACCGTGTCCGCCGCGAGGTCGAAGCTCGCGGTCGAGACCCTGCGCTCGTCGATCGCGCGGCGCGCCAGGCGCGCGGCGTCCGCTTCCACGCAGCCGCCTCCAATCGTGCCCACCGAACGCCCGTCCGCGAAGACGAGCATCTTCGCTCCCGCCTTGCGCGGAGTGGAGCCTTCGGTCGAGACGACGGTGACGAGGGCCGCGGGCTCCCCGGCCTCGTCGGCGCGAAGCGCGGCCTCCAGAACCTCCCTCATGGGATCCTTCCGCCCAAGGGTGACATCCCGCGCGACGGAAGACAACGCGCGTTCGTGAGAGACTCTGGCCGAAGCATGGCCAGGAACGCGTCCGTTCTCAGCAACCTCCGCCGGATCTGCCTCGCCCTTCCCGACACCGAGGAGACGCTCACCTGGGGCCAGCCCCACTTCCGCGTCACGAACAAGATCTTCTGCGGCTGCGGAGACGAGAAGGGCCGGACTGTGATCGGTTTCAAGCTGGACCGCGACCACGCGCACGCGATCATAGAGGACCCGCGGTTCTGGCCCGCGCCCTACGTCGGCCACAAGGGCTGGGTGTCCATGGACGCGGCGGGGATCCGCGACTGGCGCGAGGTGAAGGCGCTCGTCCTCGAGAGCTACGGCCTCATCGCGCCGAAGAAGACGCAGGCGAAGCTCGAAGAAGCGAAAGCGGGGGGGAGAGCGAAAAGAGCTACGACCCCACGTACTGCACGACGAAGAGCCCGCCGCTGATGTCGCTCACCACGATGAGATTCGAGCTCGGGCCAGGCGCACGGCCGCCCCCTCCGTCGTCTCACGGGACGGGGGCGCCCAGCCCTTCCAGCGCCGCCGTGAGGACGCGCCGATCGAGAGGTTTGGGGACGCATGCACGGAAGAGCGCGGCCTGGTCGCCGAGGTCCTCGCGGTCGGCGAGGACGAAGAGCGGCAGCCCGGCGGTCGCTTCCTGGTCCCCGAGCCGCTCCGCGACCTCCTCGGCCGTGAGGCGCGGCAGAATCCGGTCGAGCACCGCGACCGTGGGCACGAGGCGCACCGCCGCTTCCACCGCCTCGACGCCGTCCGCCACCTCGTGGATGGCGTACCCGAGCTCCTCGGCCACGCGCCGCACCTCGCGGCGCGTCCCAGGATCGCGCGCGGCCACGAGCACGAGCGGCGCGCGGAGCTGGGCCGCCGCGCCGAAGAGCGGCAGCGAGAAGTAGAAGGTCGATCCCTTCTCGACCTGGCTCTCCACCCAGAGCTTCCCGCCGTGAGCACGCACGATGCGCTCGCAGATGTGCAGGCCGAGCCCGAAGCCCTCGATCCCCGTGGCCCGCCGGTCGTGGAGGCGCGAGAACGGACGGAAGAGCCGGTCCATATCGTGGGCGGCGATGCCGATCCCGTGGTCGGAGACGCTCAGGATCGCGACCTCACGCTCGCGCCTCACCCCCACGCGGACCTCGCCGCCCTTCGGCGAGTACTTCACCGCGTTGCTCAGCAGGTTCTCGAGCACCTCCCCCAGCCGCTCTCCGTCCGCCCAGCAGGGGAGCGGGAACTCGGGGAGGTCGAGGATGACCGGATGGACGGGGTCGGAAGCGAAGTGCGAGACGGCGTCCTTCAGGCGCGCCCCGAGGTCGATCAGGCCGAAGTCGAACACGAAGTGGCCCGTCTCGAGCCGCGTCGTCTCGAGCGTCTTGTCCATGAGCCCGGCCATCCGCGTCGCCGCCTTCACGATGGCCTGGACCCGCTCCAGGCGGTCCTCCACGGGGGCGTCGGGCTTGGCTTCGAGCAGCTCCGCCCATCCCAGGATCGCGGAGAGCGGGGCGCGGAAATCGTGGGCCACGATGTTCACGAGCTCGCTCTTCATCCGGTCGAGCTCCACGAGCCGGGCATTCGTCCCCTCGAGGGCCTGGTAGAGCTCGGCGTTGCGGAGGATGATCCCGATCCCGTCGGCCAGGGTCTCGAGCGTGATGACCTGGCCCCGGTCGAAGGCCTGGGGCAGGTCGCTCTCCACGTCGAGGATGGCCACCACCTCGTCCACGGAAAGCACGGGCACGCTCACGCTGCTGCGCGCGTTTGCCATCCACGGCGAGAAGTCCGGCTCGTCCGTCGCCTCCCGGACGAGGATCGTCCGCTTCTGGCTGAGGACCCGCGCGACCACCCCCTGCGTGATCGGGAAGTCGGCCCAGCCTTCGGGACGGGGGTCGCGGCTCTCCGCCGCCGCCACCCTGAAGAGGCCGGACTCTGGTTCGGGGATCAGGATCGAGACCACCGGATACCGGAACGCCTCGTGGATGCGACGCACCGCCGTCTCCAGGATGCGGTCGCGCTGCAGGTTCCCCGCGATCTCGCGGAGCAGCGCGTTGACGAGGACGAGCTGGTCGCTCCTCTGCCGCTCCACGGTGAAGGCGACCGAGTTCGCGACGGCGATCGAGAGCTGGCCGGCGAAGCGCGTGAGGTACTCGAGGTCGTCGTTCGTGAACGGCGGCGAGCCCGGGATGCGCGTCGCGTTCAGCACCCCGAACACCACGGGCGCGTTCCTCTCGCGGTCGAAGTGCGTGAGGGGCACGCAGAGGATCCGCGACATCGCGTGGCCGCGCCGCACGAAGCTCTCGTGCTTCTCCGCGTCGTTGATGAGGACGGGGATGAAGTCGCGGGCCACGCGGCCGGCGATGCCCTCACCGACCCGGAACGACGGCTTCGGCTCGGGAAGCGGCTGGGGATCGCGCGCCCACACCGCGAAGAGCCGCAAGACCCCCTCGGCCTCTTCCATCCGGAACACCGACGTGTGGTCGGCCTGGATGAGGCGGCCCGCCTCCTCCGTGGCCTTGCGGAAGAGCGACTGCAGGTCGCGGAGCGCGGAGGTCTCGAGGCCGAGGTCGTAGAGCGTCGCCATCTGCCGCGCCATGTGCTCGGTGGCGGCCTCGCTCTCCGCCCGCCGCAGGGCCAGGGCCAGGGGGCCGGCGAGGGTGGAGAGCATGTGCGTCTCCTCCTCGTCGAACGCCGCCGACGGGCGTTTGCGCACCACGAGCACGCCCAGCGCGTGGTCGCCGGCGCGCACGGGGACCGCGAGCTCCGAGAAGGCCTCGGTCCGCGAGGCCTCGAGGGGCGCGGAGAGCCGGAGCGCCCACCGCAGCGCTTCCGAGTCGGGCGCGGCTTCCCCGGGCCTCGCTCCCGCCTCCGCGTCCATCACCAGCCGGTCGCCCTCCTTCGAGGCGTGGTAGGCCACGCGCTCGTAGCCGAGGTCCTTCTGCATGCGCCGGACGGTGAGTTCGAGCAATCGCGATCGCCCGGAGACCGCCGCCATGTCCCCGACGAGCGCGGCCAGCCGCTCGAGCCGGGTGGCGTGGCGCCGCTCGCGGTCGTAGATCTGCCGGCTGCGCACGAAGGTCGCGACCGGCCCCGCGACCATGGTCAGGAGCTGGACGTCGGCGTCCGTGAATCCCCCCGGCTTGTCCGCCGCCCCGAGGAGGCCCACGAGGTCGCCCTCGGAGAACATCGGGACGAGCACGACCGACGTCGCGTCGGCGAGGAGCGCGATCTCCTGCGCGAGGCGCGGGTCGCCCTGCTGGTTGCTCATGTAGGGCCGGCCCGTGCGCGGATTCCAGAGGCTCCGGTACTCGGGGCGGGCCACGTAGCGGAAGCGCCGCGCCGCCACGTCGTCGAGCCCGAACACGGGAAGCGCCGCCTCCATCGTCTTCGTCACGGAGTCGTGCAGCGCGATCCCCACGATCGGCGCCCCGATGAGGCCGGCCAGCCGCGAGGTCACCATCCGGTTGAAGTCCTCGGGCTCGGCGATGAGCGACCAGTCGCGCCCGATCTCCTGCAGGCGGGCGAGGTCGCGGGCGCGCGCCTGCGCCTCTTCGCGGCTGTGGGCCACGTCGTCGTGGAGCGACTTGAGACGGAGGAACGCCCGGACCTTGAGGATGAGCGAAGGTGTGTCGACGGGCTTGTGCAGGAAGTCGTCGGCCCCCGCGTCGTAGCCCCGGCGCACGGCCGCGGGGTCGCCGAAGGCCGTCATCATGATCACGGGCAGGTACGGGCCGTGGCTCTCCCGGATCCGCTCGCAGGCGTCGTAGCCCGACATGCCCGGCAGGCGCACGTCGAGCAGGACGAGGTCGAAGGGCTCCCTCTGCAGCCGGGCGAGGCCCTGCTCCGCGGACTCGGCGCCGCTCGCCGGGTAGCCGTGGTGGCTCAGCAGGTCGATCAACGTCTTGGCGACGAGGGGATCGTCTTCGATGACCAGGATCTGGGCCATGTCGGTGACCGGTTCCGGCCAACCCTGCGGCCGATCGATGATGATGAGGCGGGAGGTCGGGAGAGTCAAACTCCCGACGGGCTAGGGGCGGGCGAGATCGCCTTCTCGGACCACGACTTGCCCGTACTTGCTGTAGAAGGTGAGCGGGCGGCGGTAGCAGGTCTTCTTCTCGAGGTCGAAGGCCACGCAGGAATCGATGGGCCGGCTGTAGATGTGCAGGGAGACGACCGGCTCCTTGCCCTGCACCACCACCTGGTGGATCGTCTGGACCTTGTCCACCGTGTTGACCGGGCCGTCGGGGAAGCACTCCTGCACCTCGCGGCGGTCGAGGTCGAGCTCCGTCGCTCCCGCCAGGCAGTCCATGCCCACGACGTTCTGGTTGTCGGACGCGTTGCAGCCGAGCCACTTGTAGTTGACGACGGCGAGCGCGCCCTGCTCCACGCTCATCCACCCGAGCTGGCCGTTGTGGGTGTGGATCACCGTGCGCTGGCCGGGCGACCAGCAAACCGCCATCACCTCGAAGGTGTCGTCCCTGTAGATGAGGTTGCGGGTGTAGGCGCCCGGCTGGAAGTGCACGTAGGGGTCGAGCGAGGGGCGCGCCACGGAAGTCTCGCGCAGGTAGTCGAGCACTCGGTCGCGGGTGATGGGAGGGCCGGTCTCGAACGACTTCAGGTCATCGATGAAGTCGCCGGCGTTGATGATCTTCCGGCCCATGAGGTGCGCGCTATCAGTGTGTCCCCCGTCACAACGCGAAGTCAAGCGTCTCGCGCCCCCCTGACGTGCGCTTCTTCTTGTCAGGTCCGGGGAAATCCCGTACCCTGATCGCGGGGTCATCGATCCCTCGGATCGGGGCGCCCGCCCTGAACCGGCATGGCGCCCCGGGGAGGCACAGGCATGGGCGTCGCCGGGCCGGAAGCACTCCTCGAGCTCATTCGTCAGAAGCAGGACCTCCAGGGCTACCGTGAGCGCCACTGGGTGGGGGGGCTCTCGGACTACATGGAGATCGTGCTCTCGAACCCGAGGGTGGCGCGCAACGCCTACCAGCGCCTCCACGACATGATCCTGTCGCACGGGGTGACCGAGTACACGCGTCACCACGAGAAGTACCTGCATTACCACCTCTTCGACGACCCGATCGACAACGGTCGGGACGCCGTCTTCGGGCTCGACGCGCCGCTCATGCGCCTCGTCAACAACATCAAGTCGGCGGCCTTCGGCTACGGAACGGAGAAGCGCATCCTGCTCCTCCACGGGCCCGTGGGGTCGTCGAAGTCCACGATCGCGCGCCTCCTCAAGAAGGGGCTCGAGATCTACTCGAACCAGAAGGAAGGCGCCCTCTACACGTACGGCTGGCGGCTCGACCTCAACTCCACCGGCCAGGACGGCATGCAGTGGTGCCCCATGCACGAGGACCCGCTGCACCTCATCCCGCTCGAGGCGCAGGACGCGGTCTACGCCGAGATCAACCGCCGCCTGCCCGCCCGCGACTATCGCATCTTCCCCACCGGCAACCTCTGCCCCTTCTGCCGCAAGAACTACCAGGACCTGATGACGGGCTACGACGGCAACTGGGAGCGGGTGTCGCGCCACTTCGTGGTGAGGCGCCTCATCCTCTCCGAGAAGGACCGCGTGGGCATCGGCACCTTCCAGCCCAAGGACGAGAAGAACCAGGACTCGACGGAGCTCACCGGCGACCTCAACTACCGCAAGATCGCGGAGTACGGCACGGACTCCGACCCCCGCGCCTTCAACTTCGACGGCGAGCTCAACATCGCCAACCGCGGCATCATCGAGTTCATCGAGATCCTGAAGCTCGACGTGGCCTTCCTCTACGACCTCCTCGGAGCCTCGCAGGAGCACAAGATCAAGCCCAAGAAGTTCCCCCAGACCGACATCGACGAGGTCATCGCCGGCCACACCAACGAGCCCGAGTACCGCAAGCTCCAGAACAACGAGCTCATGGAGGCCTTCCGGGACCGGACGGTTAAGATCGACGTGCCCTACAACACGGTCTGGAAGGAAGAGGTGAAGATCTACGGCCGCGACTTCAACTCGCGGCAGATCACGGGCAAGCACATCGCCCCCCACACGATCGAGATGTCGGCGATGTGGGCCGTCCTCACGCGCCTCGAGGAGCCCAAGAAGGCGCAGATCACGCTCGTCCAGAAGATGAAGCTCTACGGGGGGAAGACGCTCCCGGGCTTCACCGAGGACAACATCAAGGAGCTCCGCGAGGAGGCGCCCCGCGAGGGGATGGACGGCATCAGCCCGCGCTACATCCAGGACAAGATCAGCAATGCGCTCGTGCGCGACGACACCGGCTCCTGCGTGAACCCGTTCATGGTCCTGAACGAGCTGGAGGCGGGCTTGAGCCACCACAGCCTGATCACCCGCGAGGAGACCCGCAAGCGCTACCGCGAGCTCCTGACCATGGTGAAGCAGGAATACGAGGACGTGGTCAAGAACGAGGTCCAGAAGGCGATCAGCGCGGACGAGGAGGCGATCGCGCGGCTCTGCGGCAACTACGTGGACAACATCAAGGCCTACACCTTCCACGAGAAGGTGCGCAACAAGTTCACCGGACAGGAGGACGATCCCGACGAGCGCCTGATGCGCTCGATCGAGGAGAAGATCGACATCTCCGAGAGCCGCAAGGACGACTTCCGCCGCGAGATCATGAACTACATCGCGGCGCTGGCCCTCGAGGGCAAGCAGTTCGACTACAAGACCAACGAGCGGCTGCAGAAGGCCCTCGAGCTGAAGCTCTTCGAGGACCAGAAGGACTCGATCAAGCTCACGAGCCTCGTCTCCAGCGTGGTCGACCGGGACACCCAGGAGAAGATCGACATCGTCAAGGGCCGCCTGATCAAGAACTACGGGTACTGCGACGTCTGCGCCACCGACGTCCTGAACTACGTGGCCTCGATCTTCGCCCGCGGCGACAGCAAGCAGCGTTAGGCGCCGCGGCCCGCCGCCCATGGCGCCCATGCTCCGGAAGATCGAGCGGGACGTTAAGCGTTTTAAGCAGATCGTCCGGGGCGTCATCAAGAAGGAGTTCCGCAAGTACCTGACCGAGGGCGAGCTCATCGGCAAGCAGGGCAAGCACCTCGTGTCGATTCCTCTTCCCCAGATCGAGATCCCGCGCTTCCGCTTCGGGGCGAAGGAGGCGGGCGGGGTGGGCCAGGGCGAGGGAGAGTCCGGGGATCCCATGGAGGGCGCCCCGGGCACGGCCCCCGGCGAGCACATCCTCGAGGCCGAGGTCGACCTCTACGAGCTCGCGGAGATCCTGGGCGAGGAGCTGGAGCTCCCGCGCATCCAGCCGAAGGGGCGCCGCACGATCCCGGTGGAGAAGGCCCGCTACTCGAACGTGCGGCGGGTGGGGCCGGAGAGCCTCCGCCACTTCAAGCGCACGTTCCGCGAGGCCCTGAAGCGACAGATCGCGAGCGGGCTCTACGACCCGGACAACCCCGTGATCATCCCGATCCGCGACGACCGCCGCTACCGCTCCTGGCACGTGCGGGAGATCCCGGAGTCGAACGCGGTCATCCTCTTCTGCATGGACGTAAGCGGGAGCATGGGCGACCAGCAGAAGGAGATCGTGCGCATCGCCTCCTTCTGGATCGATACCTGGCTGCGCAGCCAGTACAAGGCGCTCGAGGACGTCTACGTGGTCCACGAGGCCTTCGCCAAGGAGGTGGACCAGCACACGTTCTACCACCTGCGGGAGAGCGGGGGCACACGGATCTCCACGGCCTACGAGCTCGTGAACCAGATCATCGACGCCCGCTTCCCCGCCGAGCACTGGAACGTGTACCTCTTCCATTTCTCGGACGGGGAGAACAGCGACAGCCAGGACACCGAGGCCTGCATGGAGCTGCTGAAGACGGAGCTCCTGACCAAGCTCAACCTGTTCTGCTTCGGCCAGGTGCGGTCGTCCTACGGGGGCGGGCGCTTCAAGACCGACCTCGAGGAGGCCTTCCCCGGCGAGCCCCGGATCATCACGAGCGACATCCGCGACAAGGACGAGATCTACGACGCGATCAAGAAGTTCTTAGGCAAGGGGCTCTAGTGACCGTCGCTCGGGAGCGTTGCCGTAGAAGGGGGGGGGGGGGCCCCCCCCCCCCCCCGGCCGCATCCCC
>JBKPBQ010000150.1:0-3663 GCA_046726955.1 Acidobacteriota bacterium | reverse complement strand
GTGTGGGACAGGCGATCGGCGAGGCGGAAGCGCCAGCCGTCGACACCGTCCGAGGGATCGCCGTCGCCGTTGGGATCGCTCCAGCGCCGGAGGACCGCCCGGAGGTGGTCGCGCGGTCCCGGGGCGAGGCCGCCCGCCTCCCGCCGGAGCTCGGGCAGCTCGCGCGCGCCTCCGAGCGACGCGTATTCGAGCTCGTCCGCCGGCGTCTGCGGGTCGTCGAAGGTCCGCACCTGGAACCAGCTCGCGTAGCGCGACTGCGCCCCCCGCGCCCGCACGTCCCGGAAGGCCCAGAAGGTCACGCCCACGTGGTCGAAGATGCCGTCGATGACGATCCGCATCTGGCGGCGGTGGCACTCCTGGACGAGCTTGAGGAAGAGCTTGTCCGCCGCGCTCCACTTCCAGGTCGCGGGGTCGGCCGGGTTCTCCGTGGCCCAGACCAGCCGATCCCCGTCGGGGTCGGGACCGAAGTTGTTGTCCACGTGATGCAGGAACGTCGGGTCCTGCTTGAGCGCGGACGGCGCCTCGAAGATCGGGGCGAGGAGGATCGCGTTCGCCCCCAGCGACTGGATGTAGTCGAGCTTCTCGATGAGCCCCTGCAGGTCGCCCCCGTAGCGGCGGGTGGGCGCGTTCCAGTAGAAGTCGTGGTTGCTCGCCTTCTCCCAGGGCTGGAGGCGGTACCAGTCGCCGGTCCAGCTCGAGAGCTGCCAGCCGTTCACCGTTTCGTAGGGCCAGGCCCCGCGCATGTCGGAGGGCTTGGGATCGTTCCGGGGGTCCCCGTTGCGGAAGCGGTCGAGCACGACCTCGTAGAAGACGGTGTCCGCGACCCACGACGGCGGCCCGTTCCGAACCACGGGAGGAGTGGGCGGCGCGCCGGCGAGCGAGACGGCAAGGAGCAGCAGAGGAACGACGAAGACGGCACGCCGGGCCTCTCTCCGCATCGAGCGGTGTGAGCCTAGCAGAAGTAGCACGCTCCTGCCCCGCGGGAGGGAACGATATGAAATGATGATGGTTCCGCCATGCCGAGCTGGGACGGACCCGCGCTCCTCGTCGAAGGCTTGACGAAGACCTTCCGGGAAAAGACCGCGGTCGATCAGCTCAACCTCCGGATCGAGCGCGGGCGCTTCTTCGGCTTCCTGGGGCCGAACGGCGCGGGGAAGAGCACGACCATCAAGATGCTGACCGGTCTCCTGCGGCCCACCTCGGGGGACGCCGTGATCGAGGGGGTGCGGCTCAGCAGGGACCTGCTCGGCGTGAAGCGGGTGTTCGGGGTCCTCGGCGAGGAACTGCCGCTCTACGAGCGGCTGTCCGGAGAGGAGTACCTGCAGTTCGCGGGGCGCATGTACGGGCTGTCGCGCGAGGAGACGCGGCGGCGGACGGACGAGCTCCTGGAGTTCCTCTCCCTCACGGAGGACCGGGGCCGCCTCGTCGTGGACTACTCGCAGGGCATGAAGAAGAAGCTCGCCCTCGCCGCGTCCCTCATCCACAACCCGCGCGTGCTCTTCCTGGACGAGCCCCTCAACGGCATCGACCCCGTGTCCGGCCGCGTCGTGACCGACCTCCTCCAGCAGCTCACCCGCAAGGGCGTCACGCTCTTCTTCACGTCGCACGGGCTGGACGTGGTGGAGCGGCTCTGCGACGAGGTCGCGATCATCGACCGCGGGCGGATCGTGGCCCAGGGGACGCTCGAGGAGATCCGCGAGCAGCGGCAGGTGGGGGCGGACGCCAGCCTCGAGGACGTGTTCCTGAAGCTCGTGGCCGCGGACGTGACCCGCGAGGACCTGACGTGGATCGGCTGATCGCGCTCGTCGTCCTCCGGTTCCGCCTCGACCTGCGGGCGCTCCTCGGCGCGCGGGAGCGGCTCTTCGGCGTGATGCTGCTCATACCCATGCTCGCCCTCGGATCCGCCGCCGCCTCCTTCTTCGTCTTCGTGGGCCTCCGCGCGGTGGAGCGCACCCATCCCGAGTGGCTGCTGTCCGTCGTGTCCGTGGTGGGGACGTTCATCGGACTCCTCTGGGCCTTCTCGCCCATCCTTGCCGGCGTCTCTTTCAGCGACACGCACGACATGTCGCGTCTCCTCCACTTCCCGGTGCCGCTCCCCGTCCTCGTCGGCTCCTCGCTCCTCGCCAACCTCCTCGAGCCGCTGGTCGTCGCCAAGCTGCCGCCGATCGTGGCGTTCGCCTTCGCCCTTTCCGGGCCCTCCCTGCGCTTCCCCTTCAGCCTGCTCGGCGTGCTGCTCGCCTTCGCCTTCACGCTCGCGGCCTCGCAAGTGACGGGACTCGTCCTCCTCGGCCTCTCCCGCAACCGCCGCTGGCAGGACCGCGCGCTCTTCCTCGGCCTCGGCGTGGGCTTCGCGCTGAGCCTGCTCCCCTTGCTTCTGACGACGCTGGGCAGCCGGATTCTCCGCCTCGTCCTCGCGTGGGTGCTCGACGGCGACCTCTTCGCGGTGTCGCCCTTCGGCTGGGGCCTGCGTGCCGCCGCCTACGCCGGGCGCGGAGAGCTCGTCCCCTTCTTCGCCTTCGCCGCTGCTTCCGCGGCGTCGACGGTCGCGCTCATGGGCGTGGCCGCGCTCCTGACGCGGCGGATCTACCGGGGCGAGCTCGACCTCGCCTCGTCCGGCGGGAACGGACAGACGGCCGGCGCGCGCATGGTCTTCACCGGACCGCTGGGGACCCTCCTCGAGAAGGACCTCCGCGTCATGTGGCGCGATCCGCGGCTGAAGGCGCTGCTCTTCACCGGCGTCCTCGGCCCGGTGTTGCTCTTCCTCTTCGTCTCGCAGGGGGGACGCCGGGTGACGCCGCTCGCGCTCTTCATGCTCGCCACCTTCCTCGGGCTCGGCACGTTCGGAGCGAACGCGATGGCCCTCGAGCGGCGCGGGCTGCTCCTGCTCGTGGCCTTCCCGTTCCCGCGCTGGGAGATGCTCGTGGCCAAGAACCTGGGGGCGATGCTGCTGCGCCTTCCGGGCGTTCTGCTGCTCGGCCTCGTCTGCCTCTTCCTCGCTCCCCTTGCACTCGTCCCCGCGGTGATGACGGCCGCGGTGGTGGCGCTGCTCCTCTGCAGCGCCGCGGATAACTTCGTGTCGGTCCTCTTCCCGATCCCCGTCCCCGCTGCCGGCCGCAACCCGTACGTGGGGGGCGGGCGGGGACTCGGCGCGGCCGCCATCGCCACGCTGCTGCTGCTGGGCGCGATCGCGCTTGCCTTTCCCTTCCTCTTACTCACCGCACTTCCCTGGCTCCTCGACGAGCCGTGGTTGAGCATCGTCGCGCTCCCCCTGGCCCTCGCCGGAGCCCTCTCCGTCTACGGGATGCTCGTGGCGGGGGCGGCGCGCCTGTTCTCGGGCCGCGAGCCCGAGTTCCTCGAGAAAGCGCTGGTGGAGGAGTGAGGCGTCGGCCGACGGTGGCCGTCGTGGGGCTCGGGCTCGTTGGGGGATCGCTGGCGCGGGCCCTCCGGCGCGCGGGCTATCGCGTGATCGGCGTCGATCGCGTGAGCGTGCTGCGACGGGCGCGAGCCGCGCGGGCGATCACGGTCGCGAGCCGCGACCTCCGCCAGGCCGCGGCCGACGCCGACGTCGTCGTCCTCGCGGCGCCTCCCGCCGCGAACCGCGCGCTCCTCCGGCGCCTCGCATCGTTCGACTGCCTCGTCGTGACCGACGTGGGCAGCGTCAAG
>JBKPBQ010000149.1:0-6064 GCA_046726955.1 Acidobacteriota bacterium | reverse complement strand
GCGCAGCGGCGCGAGCGCCTCCTGGAGCGCCACGGCCAGCAGCTCATCCCGTCCGGGGGCGAGGCCGCGGAGCCCCTCGATCTCGATCGCCTGACCCGATGCCTGACGGGACTCTCCGAGCGGGAACGAACGGTGATCGTGCTCTCGTTCTACGTCGAACGCGACGCCGAGGCCATCGGCCTCGAGATCGGCCTGACCTCCGGCAACGTGCGCGTCGTGCGCCATCGCGCGCTGGCCCGGCTGCGCGCGTGCATGGAGGGCGCGACGTGAGCGTGGCTTGCGATCGTCCCATTGCTCCGGACGCGCTCGCCGACTACTGGCTGGACGATGCGGAAGGACCGCACGTCGACGCGATCGAGGAGCACCTGCTCGGATGCGACTCGTGCAGCCGCCGGCTGCGCGGGCTCGTTGCGCTCGGAGAGGGCGTGCGGCGGCTCGCTCACGAGGGCGCCTTCGCGCTGGTCGTGACGCCGTCGCTGCTGGCCAGGGCCGCGGCCGAGGGGCTGCGCACGCGCGAGTACCGGGTTCCCGCGGGAGGCCGCGTCGACTGCACGGTGACCCGCGAGGACGACCTGCTCGTCGGGCGTCTGATGGCCGATCTCAAGGGCGTCAAGCGTCTCGACCTCGTCGTCGAGGAGGAGGGGCGGCCGGCTCACCGCGTCGAGGAGCTCCCGTTCAGCCCCGACGCGACCGAGCTCATCGTCGCTCAGGCGATGCCCCACGTCAGGGCCCTCCCGCATGCCCGCATTCGCATGCGGCTGCTCTCGCTGGAGCCCGGCGGCGACCGCCTCGTCGGCGAGTACACGTTCGACCACAGCCCCAGCGCGTGACGAACTGGCCGCGGGTCGTGCGCCGGACGATCCTCGTCGTGGGCGCGCTGTCGCTCCTTGAGGGCGATCCGGTCGCGGGGGCGCCTCCGGCGAGAGCGGGAGCCGCTCCCGATGCGACTGGGATCGCGACGGTGCGCGTCGACACCACGCCGGGCCACGCCATCAACTCGTTCGATCCCGACGTCGCCCTGGGCAGCTCGATCGACGTCCTGTCCCGCGAGGGGATCGACAAGGTGTACTCGCCGCACATCGTCCAGGAGGCGCTCTCCGCGGGCTGGGGGCCCATCACCTACCGGAACAACACGGAGCTGCGCATGGCCGCGTGGCACTGGACGGAGAACGGCGCCTGGAGCGATCCCGCCCACGAGAGCGGCTACTTCACGGGGAGCCCGGAGCTCCGCGATCCGATCCGCTACGTCCTGGCCTATGCGCTTCCCCATCGCGGCTTCTCCACGAGCGGCGACCGGCCGGTGTCTGGCCCGAACCTCACGTACTGGAAGAGCAACCCGTACCTCACCCGCCGCTTCACAGGCGAGAGCGACTCCCGGCACCCTCAGTGGGTCGTGATGGATCTGAAGACCGAGACTCCGGTGAGCGCCGTCCGCATCGACTGGGCCGATCCCTACGCCCGGAGCTACCGGCTCGAGTACTGGATGGGCAAGGACGCGCTCGACTTCGACGGCGGTCCCGACGGCGAGTGGAAGCTCTTCCCGTCGGGTGCGATCGTGGATGGCCGGGGCGGATCCGTCGTCCTCGCGTCGACCGAGGTTGCGGTGAGGACGCGCTACGTGCGGGTCTGGATGACCGAGTCGTCGAGCACCTGCGACCTGCACGGGCAAGACGACGTGCGCAACTGCCTCGGCTACGCGATCCGGCAGATCCAGGCCGGCCGCGTGGAGGCGGACGGGACGTTCGTCGACGCCATGAGGGACGCCTACGGCGACAAGCAGCCCACGTACACGTCGTCGTCGATCGACCCCTGGCACTCGGCCGCCGACAAGAACGCCACCGGGAGCTACCAGCACAGCGGCTTCGACGTCTTCTTCACGAGCGGCCTCACGAACAACCTGCCCGCGATGATCCCGGTGACGATGCTCTACGGCACACCGGAGGACTCGGCGGCCCAGATCGCCTATCTGAAGAAGCGCGGCTACCCGATCGGCTGGGTCGAGATGGGCGAGGAGCCCGACGGCAAGCACGCCATGCCCGAGGACTACGGGGCGCTCTACGTCCAGTGGGCGAAGGCGCTGCACGCGGTCGATCCCGGCCTCAAGCTGGGCGGGCCCGTGTTCGAGGGCGTCAACGAGGACATCCGCCTGTGGCCCGACGAGCGCGGCCGAACCTCATGGATGGGCCGCTTCCTCGACTACCTGAGGGCACACGGAGCGCTCGCCGACCTCGCGTTCGTGTCCTTCGAGCACTACCCGTTCGAGCCCTGCGACATCACCTGGAAGACGCTCTACCGCGAGCCGCAGCTCATGAAGCACATCCTGCAGGTCTGGCGGGACGACGGCGTGCCGAAGGACGTTCCGCTGATCGTGACCGAGAGCCACATCTCCTGGCGGCTCACCGGGCCGATGAGCACGATCTTCGCGGCGGTCTGGCTCGCCGACAACATCGGCTCGTTCCTCGAGGGCGGCGGATACGCCTTCTACCACTCCCCCATTCAGCCCCAGCCCGTCCAGGACAGCTGCCTCGGCTGGGCCACCTGGTCGAACTTCGTCGCGGACCGGCAGTACGACATCACCGGGTACACGTCGCCCTACTTCGCCGCCCGCATGATCAACCTGGAGTGGGTGCAGCACCGCTCCGGCATCCACCACATGTTCCCGTCCTCGACCGGGATCAGGGACGGCGAGGGATCGGTGCTCGTGACGTCCTACGCCGTAGCGCGGCCCGACGGGAACTGGTCGCTGATGCTCGTGAATCGCGACGAGGCGCACGCGCACACCGTGCGAGTCCTCTTCGACGACACCCGCACGAAGCGGAGCGCCGCCTTCTCCGGGCCGGTCACCCTCGTCACCTTCGGCAGCGAGCAGTACGTCTGGAGGGACGAGGGCGAGAGGAGCCACGCCGACCCGGATGGGCCGCCGGTCTCCTCCACGATTCGAGGTGGTCCGGAGGCCACCTTCACGCTGCCGAAGGCCTCGATCACGGTGCTGCGAGGCCAGGTGGCGGGCCTCCGCCAGCCCTGAAGCGTCCCTACCGTGTCCTCGACGCTTTCGTCTTCCGGGCCCCCCTCGCTTCCTTGGCGCGGAACTTCGCGATGCCCGCGATCAGCTTCACGGGCACGGGCTCGCCGAGGGGGAAGCGGATCGTGCCCTTGTCGTTCACCTCGTAGGGCGCGAGCGCGGTCTTGAATGCGGCAACGAGGCGAGCACCCGAAGGGTAGAGCGAGTAGTGCTCCTTCCAGCCGGCGAAGTAGAGCACGTAGCGACCGTCCAGCTTGTACGTGGGGATCTGGTACGAGATCGTCTCCTCGGCCTCGGGGATGGCCTTCCGGATGGTGCTCCGCACCTGCTTCAGCACCGCCTGGACGGGCCGGGGAAAGCCCGCGATGTAGCCGCTGACGTTCGTCGGCCCCCGCGTCTTCATCGCGCCGCCGCGGGCGCCGGGATCAACCGGCGGCTCGAAGGCCTCGTGAAGTATGAGACGGCGAGCAGCGCCAGGAGCGCCAGCGGCACCGTCCAGATCAGGCCCTCTTCCGACGAGTAGGCGGAGATGGACGCCATGATCCAGGCGAACGTCGCTCCCGCGTAGGCCCACTCCTTCAGCAGGGCGAATCCCGGCAGCAGCAGGACGATCGCCGCCGCCGGCTTGGCGAGGCCGAGGACGATCCGCAGGTGCTGCGGGTAGCCGGCCTTGGCAAAGCCCTTGACGACCTCCTCGCTGCCCGTGAGGTAGGTCAAGGACATGAGAAGCAACCCGGCCACGATCACCGTGCTCGCCCAGTAGGCTATTTTTCGCGCCACCGTCCCTCCTTCTTTCTCCCGTCGGAACGTATATCAGTGTCCGGCGGCACGGGCGAGCAGCTTCTCGATCTCGGGAAAGAGGGTCCGGGAGGTAGCGGAGAGCCGGTCGTCGGCGGGTCGCGACGGGACGAGCCGCCCGGTGGTGGAAGGGGCGCTTGCCGCGCCCTTCTCCGGTCCCCTCGGGCTCTCGAGCTCCATCCCCTTCCTCCTCTTTCTATAGGTACGTCGAACGACGGCCGCGCATTTCGACAGGGAAAAACGTCCGTTTCGGCCGCGTCAGCCACTGATCACGGCCTGCTGAGCTTTCCCTCACCCCTTCCCCGCCCCCGGCACCGACCCTCCGATGAGCGCCCCTGCGGCGCGAAGGAGGGTCATGTCCGAAAGACACCCCGGACTCCGGCTGCTGGCCTTCGGCCTGCTGATCGGCGCATTGGCCGACTTGACGCTGCGCGTGCTGCCCTGGGGGCTGAATGCGGCCGCGGTGGCCGCCGTGCTGGTCGCGGTGATCGTCTGGCAGCAAGCCGATCTTCGCGCCGGACCGAGTCCCGGAGCGATCGGCTACGCGCTCGCGGCCGTTGCGGCCGCCGTGGGCCTCGTCTGGCGCGACGCGACCGTGCTGAAGGTCCTCGACCTTCTCTTCCTGGCGTTGCTGCTGGCGCTCCTCGCCAGCGCACGGCGCGGCCAGGACGAGCCGGCATCGCTCAGCGGCTACCTCGTGCGGACGTGCGGCAGCGTCGCCCACGGCGCGTTGGGGACGCCCGTGCTCGTTGTCCACGACGTCGACTGGTCGGGCGTGCGGCTGGGAACGGCCGCGGGTGTCGTCTTCGCCTTCGCCCGAGGGCTCCTGATCGCGCTGCCCGTGCTCTTCGTCTTCACGGCGCTCCTCGCGAGCGCGGACCCGTTGTTCAGCCGCTTCATGGGAGAGGTCTTCGACGTGGACCTCGCGGTCCTCCTCGGCCACCTCGTGGGGACCGCGATCGCGAGCTTCCTCGCCGCTGGCCTCCTCCGGGCGGCCGTGATGCGCGCGCGGCCCGCGGCGGCTCTTCCCGATCGGCCGACGTGGCTGGGCCTCGGCCGCATCGAGGTCTCGCTGCTGCTGGCGCTCGTGGACCTGCTGTTCGCGGCCTTCGTCTGGATCCAGCTCCGCTACCTGTTCGGCGGCGAGGAGTGGGTCCAGCAGGTGCCGGGCCTCACGTACTCGGCCTACGCCCGCCGCGGCTTCTTCGAGCTCAGCGCGGTCGCGGCTCTCGTCCTGCCGCTGCTGCTCGTCGCGCACTGGCTGCTGCGCGCCGAGACGCGGGCACACGCTCGCACGTTCGCGCTTCTCGCCGGAGCGCAGGTGCTGCTCGTCCTCGTGATGCTCGTCTCCGCTTTCGAGCGCATGCGGATATACCGCGAGGAGTACGGGCTCACCGAGCTGCGCTTCTACACGACGGCCTTCATGCTGTGGCTCGGCGTCCTCCTCGCGATCTTCGTGGCCACGGTGCTCCGCGGCCGCCGCGACTCCTTCGCCACGGCGACGCTCGCCACCGCCGGGCTCGCCCTGCTGCTGCTGCACGTGGTGAATCCCGAAGCCTGGATCGTCCGCGCGAACGCCTCCTTGGAGCGCCCCTTCGACGTCCGCTACGCGCTCGCCCTCAGCGCCGACGCTGTTCCTCCCCTTCTCGAGACCCTGCCGACTCTCCTGCCTCCGCAGCGCGAAGCTCTGGCCGCCGGACTCGCCGAGCGGTGGGGAGCGTTCGACACGGACTGGCGCACGTGGAGCCTCGCGCGCTGGCACGCGCACTGGCTCGTGCAACGTGACGCCTCCCGGCTCGCGTCCGCCCGGAGGGATAACGCCGTACGGGCGCTGGAGCGCTGATTCGCTATCCCTTCAGTTCTTCAGCAGGTGGTCGCTCCGGGACGTGAGCGGTCCGCTGTCCCCTACGATCGGCGCTCTCGAATGTCGGGCGCACGGATCTCGATCACGGGCTGCTGCCTCGCTCTAGCGCTTGCCGCCAAAGTTGTAGCGCAGCCGCACCGCCAGCGTTCGCGGCGGGATGACGTGCGTCCCGCCGAACACCGACAGGATGTTGTAGAGGCCGCGCGTGTCGAAGGCGTTGAGCAGGTCCGCCTGGAGCACCAGGGGGACCTTGTGGCGCCGCGCCAGGTCGTAGCCGAACGAGAAGCCCGCGACCGTGCGCGCCTTGATCCGGTTGGGATCCAGGTCGCCGCCGCTGTTCACGGTCACGTAGGGAGCTGCGAACGCGTTGTCGGGATCGC
>JBKPBQ010000148.1:0-2546 GCA_046726955.1 Acidobacteriota bacterium | reverse complement strand
GGGTGGACGTGATCAGGAAGTGGGGGACGCCGAGGTCGAGGAGACGCGTGATCGAGGAGGAGGCGTCGTTGGTATGGAGCGTCGAGAGCACGAGGTGGCCGGTGAGCGCGGCCTGCACCGCGTGCTCCGCGGTCTCGGTGTCGCGGATCTCGCCGACCATGATGATGTCGGGGTCCTGGCGGAGCACGGTCCGGCGAGTGCTCGCGAACGTGACTTCGATCTGCGGGCGGACGGCGACCTGGTTGAAGTCCTCGAAGACCATCTCGATCGGGTCCTCGATGGTGACGATGTTGACCTCGGGCTTGGAGAGGTGCTTGAGCGTGGAGTAGAGGGTGGTCGTCTTGCCGCTGCCCGTGGGCCCGGTGACGAGGATGATCCCCGTGGGACGGGCGATGAAGTCGTAGAACTTCGGCAGGTCGTGGGCGGAGAAGCCGAGCTGGTCGATCCCCTTGAGCAGGATGTCGGGGTCGAAGATGCGCAGCACCGCCTTCTCGCCGAACGCGGTGGGCATGGTGCTCACGCGGAGCTCGATCTCGCGGCCGCCCTGCTCGCGCTTGATGCGCCCGTCCTGGGGCCGCCGCTTCTCCGCGAGGTTGCAGCCGGAGAGCAGCTTCACCCGCGAGACGACCGCCTCGTAGACGATCCGCGGGATGAGGTGGACGTCGTGCAGCACGCCGTCGATGCGGAGCCGCACGAGCGTGAGGTTCCGCTTGGGCTCGAAGTGGATGTCGGACGCCCGCTGCTCGAACGCGTAGGCCAGGATGTGGTCGAGGGCCTTGACCACGGGGGCGGCGGCAGGGTCGAGGTCCTCCGCGCGGGAGAGAAACTCCTGGTTCGCGAGGTCCACGGAGGCGAGCCGGCTCTGCGCGAGCTGCTTCTCCGCCGTCTGCAGGCTCTGCTTGAGGTCGTAGAAGCCCTTGTTGACGGTCTCGATGTCGCTGCGCGTCGCGACCACGCGCTCCACCCGCAGGCCGGTGACGCGCATGATGTCCTCGACGGGGAAGGGCGCGAACGGATCGAAGACCGCGACGGTCACGGTGGTGTCCGTCTTGCTGATGGCCACCATCCCGTGCTTGCGCGCGAACGGGCCCGCGATCGCCTTGGTGACCACGTCGAGGTCGAGGTCGAGCGGGTTGATCTTCACGTAGGGCAGGCCGGCGTGGGCGGCGACCGCCTGCGCGATCTTCACCTCGCTCGTGATGCCGAGCTGAACGATCGCCTGCTCGGTGGTCACGCCGTTGACCTTCATCGCGCGCCGGACCTTGTCCACCAGCTCCGGCGTGAGCACTCGGCGCTCCACCAGCACGGAGAGAAGGTCCGGGCCCTCCGCGGCTACCGGCGCGGGGCTCGGCTTGCGAGACGGAGGCGCGGTCATCAGCGACCTGATTATCGAGAGCGCCGACGGGAAGAGTCAAACCGCGTACGGCGACAGCGCTCGCGCATATCGCCGAGGAAACGGACTTCGTCTCCAAATGAAGCAAGAAGCCCCGGGCGGAGGCGAAGGCGTGCGCGCGTTCCGTGCGGACCACGCCGGAGCACGACCCTCCCTGAACACTCGTTCACGGCGATTGAACGACCCGTGGTGCGAATGCGCGCACAGTCGTACGCTTCGACGAGCCGTGAGCGGCCGCGAGCTCGCCGTCAACGTCGCCCTCGCCGCGGGGGCCGTCGTGCTCTTCCTCGGCGGGGGAGAGCTCGTCGCGCGTCTGACGGAGCCGGCGGCTCCGCCCGCCCCCGCCGACTACATCACGGACTGGCAGGCCTGGGACGGCGACTTCTACACGGTGAAGACCACGGCCGTGGGCTGGCCGCCGTGGGAGGACTACAACATCGAGGGACTACGCGACCGCGAGCACGCGATCGCGAAGCCGTCCGGGAGCTGGCGCATCGCCTGCCTCGGGGACAGCGTGACGCTCGGGTGGGGCATCCGTCCCCAGCAGGCCTGGCCGCAGGTGCTCGAGGCGCTGGGAGCGGCGTCGGGTCGCGACCTCGAGGTGATGAACGTGGCCCTCGGCGGCTGGTCGACGCGGCAAGAGCTGATCGCCTGGCGACGGATCGCCCGCCACTACCGTCCCGACCAGGTGCTCGTGGGCATCTGCCTCAACGACGTCCCCGAGATGCAGAACAACCTCTCCCGCCCGCCGAAGCTCCTCGCCGCCTGCTACGAACGCTCGGCCCTCTTGCGCCGCATCGTGCGGGCACGGGATCGCGAGATCGGAGCGGTGGAGGAGCTGTTCACGACGCCCGACGCCCCGAAGGTCCGCGAAGCGTACGAGCACATGTTCACCGACCTGCGCACGCTGCGCGACGAGGTGCGCGCGCAGGGGGCGTTGTTCGGCGTGCTCGTCTTTCCCTTCCGCTTCCAGGTCGCGGCCGGCGCCCCCGCGCCGGTCGCCCAGCGCGTGATCGGCGACTTCTGCCGGCGCGAGGGGATCGCGTTTCTCGACCTCCTGCCCGCGCTCGCCCGGGTCGGGGAGCCGGCGTTCCACGACTACGACCACATGAGCCCGAAAGGGGCGCGGCGCGTGGCCGAGCAGGTCCTGGCG
>JBKPBQ010000147.1:0-9924 GCA_046726955.1 Acidobacteriota bacterium | reverse complement strand
CAGGTAGTCGTTCTCGAAGCTGACCGAGAAGGCGAGGACGTGGAAGTCCCGGAGCGGCGTCCCGCTCTCGAAGCTCCGCAGCGGACGTCCGCTCGCTTCGAGGGTCGCCTTCTCCTCGTCGTCCGGCAGGAAGACGCGCTCGCAGACGACGTCGGGCAGGGCGTTGAGCATCTGGTAGACGCTCTGGAAGCCGAGGTTCGACATCCCGACGAAGTAGAGGTTGGGATAACAGAGGACGACGCGGAAGGAGCCCCGCTGGGGGACGTCCCGCAGGTAAACCTCCGCCTCCCGAAGACGGCGATGGCGTTCGAACAGGCGTCGGCTCATGGAGATTCCCCGTAGGTCCGGGGAATCTCCTATTCTAGCGGAGATCTACCAGGTGATGTTGACGCCGGCGCCGACACCCGATCCCTGGGCGTCGGTCGAGGGGACGAGACTGATCCGGGTCTGGCCCTTCACCGGCTCGCCGTTCTCGCGGACCACCGTCTTGCCGACGATGTAGCCGAGGGCGGCTCCGGCCACGACGTCGCTCAGGTAGTGCTTGTTGCTCTGGAGGCGCGAGGCCCCGATGAAGCCGGCCGCGAGGTAGGCGGGGATGCCGATCTTGGGGCCGAAGTGGTACTCGGCGACGGTGGCCATCGCGAAGGCGTTAGAGGTGTGGCCGGACGGGAAGGAGAAGTTGTCGGACCCGTCGGGACGCGTGCGCCCGACCGCGTGCTTGGCGATCGTCGTGTACACGCTGCCCACGATCATCGCCTGGGCCATGTCGTAGGTGGCGGCCCGAAACGGACCGGGCCCGGTGAACCGCCCCGCCGCGAACATCCCCGCGGTCATGGCGGCCATGACCGGGAAGCCTCCGGCGGAGCTGCCGATCTTCCCGAGCGTGTTGCTCTGGGCGGTGGCGAACCGCTGCGCGCTGCTGTCCATGAAGGACGTCGTCGTGGTGGCGGCGGCGCCGATCAGGAAGGGGGCGAGGCTGTCCTTGCTGAAGACACCGACGAAGCTACGGCCCAGGTTCTTGGGGAAGGCGCCGAGCGTGCGGCGTCCGTCTTCTTGGAAGCCTTCCTTGGGAAGGAAGCGGGTGAAGTCGGGGGGCTGAGGCGCGTCCCCGCTGGGGACCTCCTGAGCACGAACCATGGGGGCGGCCAGGAGGCAGCCCAGAACCAGGAAGACGCCTTTGTGCATAGATGCTGCTCTCCAGTGCCCGCCGAGCGGACAAAAAACGAGCAATGTTACAGGAGCGTCTTACCGTTGTCGTGTGGCAGTACGTAAAATCCTCTGTAGGTGTTCGTCTGACGCGTCACTCCCCGCCGCCTCCCCCCTGCTTCCGCAGAAAGGCAGGCACGTCAAGGTCATAGCGCCCGGATCCTCCGACGGCGGCCTTGGCGTTCGGGGTCTTGCGGTAGAACCCGCCGGACTCGGTGGCTCCGAGGCCCTGGCTGGCCTGGGACGAGCCGCTCATGTAGTTCGCGAGGTCGACCGGTGTCGACGCGGGCTTGCGCGACGGGCGGTTGAAGCCGGTGGCGATGACCGTGACCTTGACCGCGTTGCCCATCGACTCGTCGGTCACGATGCCGTAGATGACGTTGGCCTCGGGATCGGCGACTTTCGTGATGAGCGCCGTCGCTTCCGCCGCTTCTGCCAGCGACAGGTCGGCGCCGCCCGTGATGTTGACGATGACGCCCTTGGCGCCTTCGATCGAAGTGTCCTCGAGGAGCGGATTGGAGACGGCGCGCTGCGCGGCCTCGGTGGCGCGGTTCTCGCCCTGGCCGATGCCGGTGCCCATCACCGCCTGGCCCATCCCCTTCATGACCGCGCGCACGTCCGCGAAGTCGAGGTTGATCTGGCCGGGCACGGTGATGATGTCGCTGATCCCCTGCACCGCCTGCCGCAGCACGTCGTCGGCGACGCGGAAGGCCTCCGACACCGGCGTGTTGCGGGCGACGCTCTGGAGCAGCCGGTCGTTGGGAATGGCGATCACCGAGTCGACGCAGTCGCGGAGCTGCACGAGCCCGTCGGTGGCCTGACCCATCCGCCGCTTTCCCTCGAGGCTGAAGGGCAGCGTGACGACGGCGACAGTCAGGACGTTGCCCGCGTCGCCCCCGAGCTGGCTCGCGATCGAGGCCACGACGGGGGCCGCACCCGTCCCCGTCCCGCCACCGAGGCCCGTGGTGATGAAGACCATGTCCGAGCCCTCGAGGGCGTCGCAGATCTTCTCCGTGTCCTCGACGGCGGCATTGCGCCCCACGTCGGGGTTGGCGCCCGCGCCAAGGCCCTTGGTGAGCTTCTGGCCGATCTGGATCTTCACCGGCGCGCGGTTGGCGCGGAGGGCCTGGAGGTCGGTGTTGATCGCGATGAACTCCACCCCTTGGAGCCCGGAGGCGATCATGCGGGAGACGGCGTTGCCGCCCCCGCCTCCCACTCCCACCACCTTGATGCGGGCTCCCTGCGTCTCCTCCTCCGCGAACGTGATCCGCGAGGTCTTGTCGTTCTGGCTCATGGTCAAATCCCTTCCGAGCAGCCGGTCATGAAACCGCAGCGCAGGCAGATGCGCTTGCAGTGATAGGCGACGACGGCGGCACCGCAGATCTCGCACGGCACGTCAGAGATGTCCCTGGCCACGAGCGGGCCCTTGCGCGTCTCCCGCGCGCGGTCCTCGGCGATGGGCACGGGGGGAAAAGCGGCGCCTTCGTTCTTGACGTCCATCCTTTTTCCTCCGCGCGGAGCGGCCACGGTCCGCCCCCGCGATCAAAAGAAGTCGGACAGCCAACCCATGAGACGCCCGGTCACCTTTCCGAAGGTACCCGTCGCCGCCTGCCGGGCCGGGATCACCCCGCGACCCGCCCGGTTCCGATAGCCGCACAGCACCAGTCCCACCGCCGTCGAGTAGACGGGGCTCGCCACCACGTCCACGAGCCCGCCGATCCCCCCCGGCGTTCCCCGCCGCACCGGCATGTCGAAGATCTGCTCCGCGATCTCCGGCATGCCCTCCAAAATCCCGCCCCCACCTGTGAGCACGACGCCGCTGTTGAGGCTGCGCTCGAAGCCCGCGCGCCGGATCTCGGTGAGGACGAGCTGGCAGATCTCCTCCGCCCGCGCCTGCAGCACGTCGCCCAGGACCTGGCGGGCCATGATGCGGGGCTTGCGCCCGCCCACGCTCGGCACCTCCAGCGAGTCCTCCTCCGGGATCATCGAGGTGAGGGCGCAGCCGAACTTCTTCTTCGTCTTCTCCGCCTCGTTGACGGGCGTGCGCAGCGCCACCGCCACGTCGTTCGTGAAGTGCTCGCCTCCCACCTGGAGGACGGCGGTGTGCCAGAGCGAGCCCTTCTCGAAGATCGCGAGGTCGGTCGTCCCGCCCCCGATGTCCACGAGCGCGACCCCGAGCTCCTTCTCGTCGGGAGTGAGGCAGGCCTCGGCCGCCGCGAGCTGCGTGAGGACGGTGTCGATGACCTCGAGCCCGGCGCGGTTGGCGCAGGTCACCGTGTTCTGGGCCGCGGTCTGGGAGCAGCTGATGACGTGGACGTTCACCTCCAGGCGCGTCCCCGTCATCCCGCTGGGATCGCCGATGCCGTCCTGGTCGTCGACCACGAACTCCTGGGGCAGCACGTGGAGGATCTCGCGGTCGGGGGGGATCGTCACCGCCTTCGCCGCCTCGATCACGCGGCGCACGTCCTCGCGGTCGATCGTGCGGTTCTTGTTCGAGACCGCGATGACGCCTCGGGAGTTGAAGCCCTTGATGTGCGTCCCTGCGAGGCCCACGTAGGCGGAGCCGATCTCCACCCCCGCCATGAGCTCGGCTTCCTCGAGGACGCGCTTGATCGCATCCACCGTGGCCTCGAGGTTGATGACGACGCCCTTCCTGAGGCCCTTGCTCTCGGTCTGCCCGATCCCGATGACGTCGAGCCGCCCCTCGTCCGTGATCTCCGCGACGATGGCGCAGATCTTGTGCGTCCCGATGTCGAGCCCGACGATGTAACGGTCCTTTTTCTTGGCCACTATTGCTCCTGGGGCTGCGTGGAAGCCACTGCCTTGCTCGGGCCCGGCGGCGCCTCGGGGCCGGCCGGCCGCGCGTAGATCCGTCCGCGGAAACGCAGGTCGAAGTACTCGGTGCCCGGTGCCTTCTCGCGCAGCTCGCGGCGCAGGGCGAGGAAGGTCGTGACCTTCTTGCGGTAGGGGGGGTCGGCGAGGAGCAGGACCTCTCCGTCCCGCTTGAGCACGACGCGCAGATCGCCGGAGGGCTGCACCTGCACCTCGGAGATCTCGCCGGCGAGGTCGCCGAGATCCCGGAGGAGCGCCCCCGCCCTCTCCGCGCGTCCGCGCCGCGCCTCGCCCTCGAGACCCTGCAGCCCGCGCACGATCGGCAGGTCGAAGGCGGCGGTGCGCGGTCCGTAGATGTCGATGAGACCGCCGTCTCCGTCCATGAGGTAGAGCCGTTCGCACTCGGCGAGGGCGAGGGGCACGCGCTCGCGGATCTCGACCTTGAGCGTGTCGGGGAGCGTGCGGCCCACGCGCGCGTCCGCGACCCAGGGCGACGAGCGGAGGCGCGCCTTCAGGGCCTCGATGTCGAGGAGGAGGATGTTCTCTCCGACGGCGGGGCCGAGGAGCTCGCGCACCTCTCCTTCGGACAGGAAATGGCTGCCCCGGACGTCCACGCGGCCGACCTTGAGGCGCTCGCTCGCCATCACCTTCGCGTAGCTCGTCCACACCGCGGCCACCGCCACGAAGGCCGCGCCCGCCACCTGGAGGACGAGGATCGCCCGCGCCGTCCACCCTCGACGCGCCCGCCGCGCGCGCGAGGCGCGCGTCTTGCCGCGCAGGAACGCGGGCTCGTCGCCTCCCGTCTGGAGCGGGAGGTCCAGGAGGTCGTCGGGCGCGGGCATAGGCAGGCCTCGCCGCGTCATGCCCGCGGCCTCCACACCTTGACCTCCAGCTCGAGATCGACGCCCGTTTCCTTCGCGACGCGCTCGTGCACGAGGTGCAGCAGGTCGAGGACGTCGCTCGCCTTGGCGTCGCCGTCGTTCACCACGAAGTTCGCGTGCCGCGGGCTCACGACGGCGCCGCCGCGCCTGGCTCCCTTGAGGCCGAGACCGTCGATCAGCTTTCCCGCCGGCGCGTTCGGCGCGTTCTTGAAGACGCACCCCGCGTTGCGCCCGCCGGGCTGGCTCTTCGTGCGCTGCTGCGAGAGCTCGTGCGTCTCCTTGGCGAGAACCTCGGGGTCGTCGGGACGCAGGGCCACGGTCATGCTGGCGACGGCCGCGCCCTCGGGGATGGACGAGCCACGGTAGTGGAAGCGCCAGCCGTTGGGCGGCTCCGCGCGCTCGCCGTTCTCGTCGTAGACCACGATCTCCTTCAGCACGTCGCTGATCGAGAAGCCGTAGGCCCCCGCGTTCATGACCGCCGCCCCGCCGATCGAGCCTGGGATCCCGACGGCGCTCTCCATCCCGCGCCAGCCCGCGCGGCAGCAACGCACGACGGTGCGGATGAGGTTCGCGCCGCCCTCCGCGGTCACCGTGCCGTCCTCCCGGACGTCCACCCGGCGCATGTCCTCGGTGTTCACCACGAGCTCGTCGAGGCCCTCGTCCACCACCACGAGGTTCGAGCCCCCGCCGAGGATGCGGTGGGGGACGCCGAGCTCGGCTCGCGCGCGCAGCGCCTGCCGCAGCGACTCCGGCGAGCGCGGAAACGCCATGACCGCGGCGGGGCCGCCGACGCCCATCGTGGTGTGACGGGCGAGCGGCTCCCCTTCACGGAACGGGATGCCGGATACGCGCAAGGCCTCGATCATTCGCGGGTCCATCGTCCGCCGCCCGTCAGCATCCGGCCCTCAAGCAGGCCCCCGCCGGCGCAGCAGCTCCTCGCCCGCCGTCCACACGCTGCCCGCTCCGAGCGTCAGCACCACGTCGCCGTCCTCGACCACCGCGGCCAGCCGCTCCGTGGCCGCCTTCAGATCGCCGGCGTAGCTCGCGTGCCGGTGCCCGCGCTCGACGACGCTCGCGGCCAGCGCCTCCGCGGTCACGCCGCCGATCGGCTCCTCGGACGCGGGATAGATGTCCGTGAGGAGCACCACGTCCGCGACGTGGAAAGCGCGGCTGAAGTCGTCCCAGAGCGCCTGCGTGCGCGTGTAGCGGTGGGGCTGGAAGAGCACGACCGTGCGCCGTCCTCCCGCTCGCGTCTTCAGCGCCTCGAGCGTGACCTTGATCTCGGTCGGGTGGTGGCCGTAGTCGTCGATCACGGTCACGCCGCCCTTCGCCTCGCCCCGCACCTGGAAGCGCCGGTCGACGCCGGTGAACGACTCGAGCCCCTCCCGGATCGCGTCGAAGGAGACGCCGAGGTCGGAGCCCACCGCCACCGCGGCCAGGGAGTTCACGACGTTGTGCCGGCCCGGCACCGCGAGCCTCACCGCGCCGAGCGTGTCTCCGCCGAGCGTCGCCGTGAAGCGCGATCCCGCCGCGTCCACCGTGAGGTCGCGGGCGGAGACGTGGGCCTGCGGCGTCAGCCCGTAGGACACGACCCGCCTCTCCACGCGCGGCAGGATGTCCTGCACCGGCGCGTCGTCCAGGCAGAGGACGGCCGCCCCGTAGAACGGGACCTTGTTGACGAAGCCCAGGAACGCCTCCTGGATGTCGTGGAGGTCGCGGTAGGCGTCGAGGTGCTCGCGGTCGATGTTCGTCACCACCGCGACAGTCGGCGAGAGCTTGAGGAACGAGCGATCGGACTCGTCGGCCTCCGCCACCATGAAGTCGCCCTTGCCGAGGCGCGCTCCCGAGCCGAGGACGCCCAGGCGTCCGCCGATCACGACGGTGGGATCGAGCCCGCCCTTGTCGAGGACGAGCGCGACCATCGACGTCGTCGTGGTCTTGCCGTGGCTGCCCGCCACCGCCACCCCGTACTTGAGGCGCATGAGCTCCGCGAGCATCTCGGCGCGCGGGATGACCGGGACGCCCAGCCGACGCGCCTCCAGCACCTCGGGGTTGTCCGCCTTCACCGCCGTCGAGGTCACCACGACGTGCGCGCCCTGGAGGTGGGCGGCCTCGTGGCCCTCCTCGAAGCGCGCCCCGAGCTTCACCAGCCGATCGGTGACCGAGCTGCGCTTCAGGTCGGAGCCGGAGACTGTGTAGCCGAGGTTCAGCAGCACTTCCGCGATGCCGCTCATGCCGGAGCCGCCCAGCCCCACGAAGTGGATGCGCTGGATCTTCCTAAGCACGCGGCGCCTCGTCGAGGAGGAGGCCGGCCACGCGGGCGGCGGCGTCGGGCCGGCCCAGGCGACGGGCCGCCGCTTCCATCGCTTCGATCCGTCGCGGGTCGTCGAGGAGCGCACGGAGCGACGCCGCGAGCGTGTTGCCGTCGAGAGTCCGCTCCTCGATCATCACGGCCGCACCCGCTGCCTGCATCTCCTCTGCGTTCTTCTTCTGGTGGTCGTCCGCGGAGCGCGCGAAGGGCACGAGAACGGACGCCTTTCCGGCCGCCGTGAGCTCGGCGCAGGTCGTGGCCCCGCTGCGGCAGAGCACGAGGTCGGCTTCGGCAAAGCGGCGCTCCATGTCGTCGAGGAAAGGGAGGACCTCAGCTGAGCGCCCCGCCGCGCCGTAGCCAGTCGAGACCGCGGCGTGGCCGGACGCGCCACTTTGATGGACGATGCTCAGGCGGTCGGCTCCAGGAAGATGAGGCAGGGCCGCGACCAACGCTTCGTTGATGACACGCGAACCCTGGCTGCCTCCGAAAGCCTGGCGCGTGAGGGGCGGACGATGCTCCTTCGCCGGGATGGCGGCGAAGCCGCCGCGAACGGGGTTGCCCGTGATCACGCCCTTCGCGCCGAAAGCCGCTCGGGCCGACTCGTAGGCACAGGCGGCGTGGCGCACGAAGGGTGCGAGCACCTTGTTCGTGAACCCGGGCTTCGCGTTCGGCTCGAGGATCACCGTGCGGACTCCGAGGAGCGCGGCCATGAGCACGACGGGACCGCCGGCGTACCCGCCCACGCCGAGGACCGCCCGCGGGCGGAGACGGCGGACGAGCGCGGCGGAGCGGAAGAGTCCCCAGGGCAGGGCGAGAACGCCCTTGACGAGAGCGACGGCGCCCACCGTGTTGAGGGGGAGGATGGGGAGGATCTCGAGCGGGTAGCCCGCGCGAGGGACGAGCCGCGACTCGAGGCCCCGCGGGGCGCCCACGAACACGACGCGGAGCGCGGGATCGCGCCGGACGAGCTCGTCCGCCACCGCGATGCCGGGGAAGACGTGCCCTCCGGTGCCGCCCGCCGCGATGAGTATCGTTCCTGCCATCTAGTCGGCATGCTGGGACACGTTCAGGACGAGGCCCACGGCGAGCATCGCGAAGACGAGCGACGTGCCCCCCGCGCTGATGAACGGCAGCGGGATCCCTTTGGTGGGGAGCAGCCGCAGGACCATGCTGATGTTGACGAAGGCTTGGATCACGACAGAGAGCGTGAGCCCGGCGGCGAGGAACATCGCGAAGGGATCGGGCGCCTTCCAGGCCGCGCGCAGCCCCCGCCAGAGGAGCAGCACGAAGGCGAGGACGACGGCGAGTGTCCCGAGCAGCCCCAGCTCCTCGCCGATCACGGCGAAGATGAAGTCGCTGTACGGGTAGGGCAGGTAGAAGAGCTTCTGGCGTCCCTCCATGAGCCCGACGCCGTTGATCCCGCCCGTGCCCACCGCGATGAGGCTCTGGATGATCTGGTAGCCCGCGCCCCGCGCGTCGGACCACGGGTTCAAGAACGCCTCGATGCGGTCCCGCCGGTAGGCCGCGGTCATGACCGCCTGGTAGAACAGGACGCTCCCGGGGATGGCGAGGGCGGCGAAGTAGCGCAGGCGTACGCCCGCGAGGTAGAGCATGACGCCGCCCGTGAGCACGAGGGTGGCGGCGGTGCCGAGATCGGGCTGGATGTAGACGAGGAAGGCGAGCCAGCCCAGGAGGAGCATCGCCGGGAAGAGGGCGGGGAGGAACTCGTTCACGCGCTCGCCCCGCCGCTCGATGTGGTAGGCGAGGAAGAGCACGGCCGCGAGCTTCGCCATCTCCGCGGGCTGGAACGACAGCCCGGCGAGCCGGATCCAGCGGTGCGTGTCGTTCACCGGCCGCAGGAAGAGGACGAGGATCAGGAGCGCCGTCGTGATCCCGACCACCGCGTACACGACCGCGGGGCGGCGGAGCTTGCGGTAGTCGAGCCGGAGCGCGGCCACCATGACGCCGAGGCCGATCACGGACCAGATGCCCTGGCGCACGAGGAAGTAGTAGGAGGTGCCGTAACGCTCCTGGGCGAGGGCCGAGCTCGCGCTCCACACCATCACGAGGCCGAAGCCGAGGAGCGCCACCGTCACCGCCACGAGCGTGAGGTCGGACGAGAGCTTCCTAGCCATCGTGCCTCCTCGCGGGGGGACCCGAATCCAGGAGGCGCCGCACCTCGTCCTTGAACGCCTGTCCGCGCGCCGCGTAGTCGCGGAACATGTCGAAGGACGAGCAGGCCGGAGCGAGGAGCACCGTGTCCCCGCCAACCGCGACCTCGGCCGCCCGCTCCACGGCCTCGCGCAGCGACGCCCGCTCGTCCACGGGCACGACGTCGGCGACCGCGGACGAAATCTGGCCGCGCGTCTCCCCGATCGCGATCACCCGCCGCCCGCGCGCCGCGAGCGCGGGCCGGAGATCGCGGAAGTCGCCGCCCTTGTAGCGCCCGCCCATGATCACGACGAGCGGGCCCGCGAAGCTCTCGATGCTCTTCCGCGCCGCGGCCACGTTCGTGGCCTTCGAGTCGTTGTAGTAGAGGACGCCGCTCGTCGTGGCCACGTGCTCGAGCACGTGGGGGACGCCCCGGAACTCCTCCACCGCGCGCGCGATCGTCGCGGGCGTAGCACCCAGGATGCGGGCGGCGGCCGCGGCCACGAGGAGATCGGTCGTGAGGTGGGCGCCGGGGAGGTGCAC
>JBKPBQ010000146.1:0-6359 GCA_046726955.1 Acidobacteriota bacterium | reverse complement strand
GTCCCGGCCGTTCCTTTCTTCTTCGGCCTCGAGAAGGTACTGGCCGAGCTGTTGCAGCCCACGCGGTTCCGTCCCGTGTCGTCCAAGGGCAACGCCGCCTCGCCTTCGGACGCGGTGGCGGAGCCCACCGGATCGAACACGATCGCGGTCGCCCCGTCGCGGTCCGCCGACTGCTTCACCCGGCTTGCCGTCAACTCGCACCAGCCCTGGAACGGCGCCTTCAGCTGGTACGAGGCCCACGTCCACAGCGAGGAAGGCTGGAACGCGACGGGCGGGCTCTTCCCCGGCGCCCCCCTCATCCTGCACGGCCACAACCCCGACCTCGGCTGGGCCTTCGTGGTCAACAGCCCCGACCTCGTGGACGTCTACGTCCTCGAGACCGACCCCGCGAACCCGAACCGCTATCGCTTCGACGGCCAGTGGCGGGACCTCGAGGTGCGCCGCGCTTCGCTCGACGTGCGGCTCTTCGGAGCCTTCCGCTGGAGCTTCTCCCAGGACCTCCTCTGGTCGGTGCACGGGCCGGTCGTCCGTCGGCCCCACGGGACCTACGCCATCCGCTACGCGAACATGGGCGACGTGCGGGCAGTCGAGCAGTGGTTCCGCATGAACAAGGCCCGCAACCGCGACGAGTGGGAAGGCGCGATGCGGCTCGGGGCCATCCCGAGCTTCGACATCGGCTACGCGGACCGCGAGGGACACATCGAGTACGTCTACAACGCGCGGCTCCCCCGGCGGGCCGAAGGCTACGACTGGAAGCAGTACCTCCCCGGCAACACGAGCGAGACGCTCTGGACGGACTTCCTGCCGTTCGACGATCTGCCGAGAGTGGTGGACCCGCCGTCCGGCTTCGTGGTGAGCGCGAACAGCACGCCGTTCGAGGTGACGGTGGGACCCGGCAACCCGGACCCCGCCCGCTACTCCAAGACGTTCGGCATCGAGACCCGCTTCACGAACCGGGAGCTGCGCGCCCTCGAGCTCTTCGGAAACGACTGGGAGATCACGCGCGAGGCGTTCGAGCGCTACAAGTTCGACACCGCCTACTCGAAGCGCTCGACGACCGCGCTACGCCTCCGGTCGCTCGTCACGGGACCGCCTCCCGCCGATCCCCTGGCCCGTCGCGGCTTCGAGCTCCTGCAGCGCTGGGACCTCAACGCGAACGTGGAGAACCCCGCGGCCGCTCTCGCCCTCATGACGATGAGCCCGCCCCACGACAACCAGCCGCGGCCGATCGCGCACGACGAGCTCGTCAGGCGCCTGGAGCGCGCGGCGCACGACCTGCAGGCCACCTTCGGCCGGCTCGACGTTCCGCTCGGCGAGGTCACGCGGCTGCGGCGCGGAAGCGTGGACCTCCCGGTGGGCGGCGGTCCCGATACCCTTCGCGCGATCTACACCGAGCGCGACCCGGACGGCCGCCGCCGCGCGATCGTCGGCGACAGCTACATCCTCCTCGTGGAGTGGGACCGGGCGGGCAAGGTGTCCTCACGGTCGATCCACCAGTACGGCAGCGCGACGACCCGCCCGGACTCGCCCCACTACGCCGACCAGTCGCCGCTCTTCGCCCGCTGCGAGCTGAAGCCCGTCTGGCTCGAGGAAGCGGACATCCGTGCGCACCTCGAGCGGGAGTACCGGCCGGGAGGTCCGGACATCCCGCGCTAGAAGACCATCTGGATCCGGCTCTGGAAGAACTGCGTCTTCCCCCGGAGGTCGAAGCGGTCGAGGGTCCCGTAGCCGTAAGCGACCTCGAGGCGCAGGTTGTCGGAGAGGTGCCAATTGACCATCGGGGTGAACCGCCAGAACCGGCCGCCGCGCAGCGTGCCGCCGTCGAGGTCGATGTAGGACAAGCGGCCCACGAGCTCGACCGCCCCTGGACCTCCTTCGAACACCGTCCGCGCCGGCGAGACCGACTTGAAGTAGCCGCCGACGGTGTTGTACGTGCGCGTCTCGCCGGTGGCGAGCCAGGAGACGACCACGTCGCCCCCGTGGAACCAGGGATCACCGGTCTCCGGCGACTTGACCTTCTGCACGAAGTACTCCCCGCCGACGAGCAACGGGCCGGGGCGGTAGTAGACCTCGAGCGCCGCCATGCGCGAGTCCCGCGCCGGGAACTTGCCGGTGTCGACGAAGTAGGGCGCGGGATTGGTCTCCGGCCGCGAGCGGAGCTGGAGCTCACCGTCCTCGACCTTGCCGTAGCGGCCGTTCAGGCCGATGTGGAGGAGAGTGGGCCCCTTCTCCGAGGCCCCCCTCTCACGAGCTATGGGCAGCCAGGCCACCCGGCCGACGAACTGGTGGCTGTAGGTCGAGAAGGACTGGGTGTGGGACAGCCAGTCGACGTACGCCCCGAGGTTCCAGAGAAGCCGTGTCTTCTGCAGGTAGCCGAGCCACTTGATGCCGTCGGCCAGGATGGGGATCGTCGCGTCGCTTATCGTGGCGCGCTCCAGCGTCCAGCCCGCGTAGCCCGTCATGACCTTGTTCAGCGAGAAGCCCTCCTTCGTCCGGCCGACGAAGAAGTGTCCCCACAGCTCCGGCACGGCGATCATCACGCCGGTCTCGCGGAAGAGCCACGAGTCGCTGGCGCCGTCGTACATGATCCCGCACGTCCACGTCAGAGGTCGCTTCGTCTTGAAGCGTCCCTTGAGCAGCACCCGGAAGTCGCGCACCTTGTCTTCCGGCTCGAGGTCGAACTGCTCCTGGCTCGCCTCGTCCTGGGCGAACCAGGCGCCCTCGTAGAGGAGGCCCGCGCCGAAGCGGAACGTCGTGATGGGCCCGTCGAGCTCGTTCCAGCGCACGAGCTTGCGTCGCGGCGCGGCGACCTCGGCCTCCCCCGCTTCGATCTCGCCCTCCAGCGTGGGCTCGGCCGGCGGCGGCGTCGCGTTCTGTCCGCTTGCGAGCGCGGCGGCGCACAGAAGCGCGGCCAGAACGAGGATCGGCAGCGACCACGTTGGGCTCGAGGATCCAGCTGGGGTCATCGACAGTCACCCACTCGCGCCTTCGCGAGTCGCTCAAGGCTGAACGCGAGGACAACGTCACGGAAGTAACCGGCCCGTAAGTTACGGTTTCACCCCCCTTCCCGTCCGACACGGCTACGCGCAAAGCGGCTAAGCCATTGCCGGATCGTGCGTTCGACGAACACAGGCAGAGATTCCCTTCGGCGGGCGCGCTCGTTCGCCGCTAGGCTGGTGCATCCGGAGATCGCGGGCGGCGCCGCATTGGCGGGCAGCGGGTTCATCCACGGCGTCGTCTATCGCTGAGCCCGGTCGCAGGCGGGGGCGGGCGCTCGGAGCCTGCCCTCGCCGCGCAATCGGTCGTCGTCTCCCCGGCAGTAGATTGACGTCGCCCCTCGGCCGGGCCTAGGCTGCGCTCGAAGCCAGTAGGAGACGACCATGGCCGTGACCGTCAAGAAGATCACGCTCTGGCGCGGGAGGATCGAGAATCGGCCGGGCACCCTGGCCGCCGTCCTCGAGCCGCTCGCGCAGGCGAAGGCGGACCTGCAGGTCCTGATGGGCTATCGCGAGCCCGGCGAGAGCCAGGCCGTGGTGGAGCTCTACCCCGTGGCCGGCGCCAAGGCCGCCGCGGCCGCCCGGCGCTCGGGCCTGGGCGCGGCGGGCGCCACGTCGCTGCTCGTGAACGGCGACAACCGGGCCGGTGTCGGCCACCGGATCGCGCGGGCCCTCGGCGAGGCTGGCATCAACGTCAACTTCCTGGTGGCCCAAGCCACGGGCCGGAAGTTCTCGATGGTGGCCGGCTTCGACAGCGAGGCCGACGCCGCGCGGGCGTCGGCTTTGATCAAGAAGGCGGCGAAGGGCTAGGCGCCGGGCCGAGGTGGGCGGCGAGCTGCTTCTCCGCCTCCTCGGGATGGAAGCCGAAGGGGCCCATGCCGCCCTTGTAGAGGATGCGGCCGCCCGCCCCCACGACGTAGATGCGCTCGGGCCAGGCCGAGAAGGCCTTCCCCACGCGGTCGTCGATGGCATCGAGGCCCACGGGCATCCGGTACTGGAGCTTGTCCACGAGGAGCTTCGCGGCTTCCTTGCGCGCGTCGGCCGTCTTCGGCTGGTCGAACACGATCTCGTCCTCGACGTTCGAGTCCATCTGCCACTCGTCGGAGGGGTGCGCCTCCGAGATGTAGACGGTCAGGAAGTTCGCCCGGTCCTTGTACTGGTCGTAGATTCGATGAAGATCGCCGATCTTCTTTCTGAAGGGCGGTCAGGTACAGCTCCCGAACACGAGGACGGCCGGCTTGTCGGCCCAGAGCGACCCCAGCCGCAGCGGCGATCCGTCGAAGGCCGCGATCTGCAGGTCGGGCGCGAGGTCGCCCACGCGGAGGGTGCCGTTCTCCCGCCGGTCCCACTTGTTGTAGCGGAGGACGCCGGCCCGCACGAGCGCCATCCAGCCGGCGAACCCGCCCGCTCCCAGCACGAGCACTAGAGCCGTCCCCAGGACAATCCTCCGGCGGGGCAAGACAATCCGCATGCCCTAGATCATGCCACGAGTCGGCGGCTTCAGATGTAGTGCTTCCCCCGCGCCCAGGCCTCCGCGAGCGGGACCTTGAAGCCGCGGCAGACGAGGATCGGCCGTCGCGTCTCGTAGGGCATGGCGTAGCGCGACTCCAGCCGGCGCACTTCCGTGATGCTTTCGAAGGTGTCGGCCACGTCCTCCGCGCTCATCCCGACCGTGATCACGACGTCCGCGGTCTGCCGTCCGGGTCCCCAGAGGTAGTAGCTGTTGTGCTGGCTGACGGCGGGAGGCAGGCCGTACTGCCGGCCGAAGTACCGGAGGGCGCCGGCTTCGCCGTAGTTGGAGGTCGCGATCAGGACCTTCGCCTTCTCGTCGTCGGGAAGGCCGCGGTAGACCTCCGCCACCGCCGCCGCCATCTCCTCCCAGCCGAAGCGGTCGGCGAAGTGCTGGGGCAGGGGGCCCAACTGCGTCCGCTCCGCCGCGGCGGGAGCGAGCCCGAGGAAGCGCTGGTAGGCGATGAACGTCTCGACGGGCAGGATCGCGATGGCGAGCGGCGCCGTCTGGAGCCCCCCCACTGCCAGGAGGGCCACCGCGACGCTTCTGAGCGCGGCCCGCGTGCGCGACCACGCCTCGAACGCGACCGCCCCCGCCGCGAAGAGCATCGGATACGCCGGGCTCAGGTAGTAGGGCTTGCTGCTCTGCAGGACCATCGTCACGAGCGCCACGAGATAGATGATGCCGAGCACACGGTAGTTCCGCCCTTCGCGACCGACGAGCAGCCAGACGAGGCCGCCCAGCCAGAGGGGAAGGCTCAGGGGATGCATCTCGAGAATCGACGCGCCCAGGAACTGCAGCGGCGTCATGGCCACGATCTTGTAGAGCTTGGCGTTCCGGATGAACTCGACGGTGGGCCAGTCGTAGCGAACCTGCCAGAGAACGTGGGGCAGGAAGAGCAGCCCGGCGAGAAGACCGCCGAGCCAGAGCTGAGGGCGGCGAAGATGCGAGCGGAGCGGTGTCGCGACGAGGCCCACCGCGAGGCCGACGCCGAAGAAGAGCACGCTGATCTTGTTCTGGAGCCCGAGGCCCAGGATCGCACCCAGGACGAGCCAGAGCCGCGCGTCCCCCGTGTTGACGATCCGGGCGACCAGAAGCGCTCCGGCCGCCCAGAAGAGCAGGTCGAAGGCGTTCATGGAGAAGAAGCCGTCAATGGCGAGGAAGTCGGGCGCCGCCGCGACGGCGAGGGCGGCCAGGCCCTGGGCGAACGGCCCGCCCGCCATCTCGCGTGCGATCCGGGCGGCGAGGAGCACGAGCCCCACGTGCGCGAGCGCGGGCAGGAGGCGGAGCGCGAACATCGACTCGCCGAAGAGCGCGCGCTGCAGCCACAGCACGAGGATCGACAGGGGCGGGTGGTCCACGTAGCCCCAGTCGAGGTGATCGGCGCAGGCCAGATAGTAGAACTCGTCGCGAAAGACGCCGTAGCCGTTGCTCGTGACGAGGTGGAGCAAGAGCGTCGCCGCCGCGGCCACGAGCACGAAGGGACCGAAGCGCTTCTCCTCCACGGAGGTCAGCTTCGCCCCGGACGGATGAGCGCCTTGACGACGGTCATGCGCTCCATGTCCTCGAGCGCGCGACCCGCTTCCTCCAGACGGTATTCCCGCGTGACGAGGCTCGCCCACGGAAAGCGCGCCTTGTGGCGGCCCAGGAGCTGGACCGAGCGGTGGAGGTGTGTGTACTCGTAGCCCCAGCAGCCGAGGAGCGTGACGTGCTTTCGGTTGAGCTGGCGGTGCGGGTTCAGCGCCACGTCGCCCGCGTCCGTGTACTGCCCGACCACGACGTACCGTCCGGCATCGCGCACCATGTCCAGGCCCTCGCTCACGGCCGCGGGATTTCCCGAGGCCTCGATGACG
>JBKPBQ010000145.1:0-6478 GCA_046726955.1 Acidobacteriota bacterium | reverse complement strand
CCCGACGCTTTCCGAGGTGATGGAGACCGTCGGGCACAACAAGGTCGCGATCAACATAGTGTGGACGCTGATCACCGGCTTCCTGGTCATGTTTATGCAGGCCGGGTTCGCCATGGTGGAGACGGGGTTCACGCGCGCGAAGAACGCCGCCCACACGATGTCGATGAACTTCATGGTCTATCCGATCGGTATGCTCGGATACTGGATCTGCGGCTTCGCACTGCAGATGGGAGGAGTGGGCACGGTGGCCGCGCTCGGCGGGACACCGCCGCTGACCGGCGAGTTCTCGATCACCCTCTTCGGAAAGGCCTGGGACCTGTTCGGCACCCGGGGTTTCTTCCTCGGCCCCGACGCCTACGACGTCGGGGTCTTCGCCCTCTTCCTCTTCCAGATGGTGTTCATGGACACCGCGGTGACCATCCCCACGGGGGCGATGGCGGAGCGCTGGAAGTGGTCGTCCTTCCTCGTCTACGGGTTCTTCATGTCGATGTTCGTCTACCCGCTGTTCGGCAACTGGGTGTGGGGAGGGGGCTGGCTCGCCGACCTCGGCACGAACTTCGGCCTCGGTCACGGGCACGTGGACTTCGCGGGATCTTCGGTGGTGCACATGGTGGGAGGCGTCGCCGCCCTCGCGGGGGCGATCGTGCTCGGGCCGCGCCTCGGCAAGTTTACGAAGGACGGCAAGCCTGTGGCGATCCCCGGTCACCACATCCCGATGGCGATCGTGGGGACGTTCATCCTCGCCTTCGGGTGGTTCGGCTTCAACCCCGGGTCCACGCTCGCCGGCACCGATCTGCGGATTGCCGTGATCGCCACCAACACCATGCTCGCCTCCGCGGGCGGCGCCCTCACGGCGATGATCGTGATGATGATGAAGTTCGGCAAGCCCGATCCCAGCATGATGGCGAACGGCATGCTGGCGGGCCTCGTCGCGATCACCGCGCCCTGCGCGTTCGTGACCGCGCCCGTCGCCGTCCTGATCGGGGTCGTCTCCGGCGTGCTCGTGGTCTTCTCGGTGTTCTTCGTGGAAGGGACGCTCAAGGTCGACGATCCGGTGGGGGCGATCTCCGTGCACGGCACGAACGGCGCCTGGGGAGTCTTGTCGCTGGGGCTCTTCGCCGACGGCAAGTATGGCGACGGCTGGAACGGCGTCCCGGGGACGGTGACCGGGCTCTTCTACGGGAACGCGAGCCAGTTCCTCGCGCAGTGCATCGGGACCCTGACGTGCTTCCTGTTCGTGTTCGTCTCCTTCTTCGTCTTCTTCAAGGTCCTCGACGCGATCCTCGGCAACCGCGTCTCCGTGGAGACCGAGATCGCCGGCCTGGATCTTCCGGAGATGGGGGCGCTCGGCTATCCGGAGTTCGTGACTACGGGAGGAGGAACCTACGTCGAGTCCGCGGCCGCGCCGGCCGGTCCCGCGGCCAGGAAGGTGGGGGTGGCGGTCGAATCGACGAGCTAGCAGGCGAAGAAACCGGCGGCGCGCCGCGGCCACGGCGCGCCGCTCCGTTGTCCCATAACGAACCAGTGGAGTGGATCGATTATGACACGCAAGAGCCGACTGTCGAGACGTTTCGGCCTGCCCGCGTTCGTGCTGGCGATGGTGTCCGCGACCGCGGTTGCCCAGGAGCCCGCACCCTCGCCGAGCGCCGACCCGCCCGCGCAAGCCCCCGAAAAGCCGTCGAGCGCCCCGGGCGCCGCTGCGCCGAAAGTGGAGATCACGGGATTCGTGGACGTCTACTACGGCTACAACTTCAACGGGGTCGACCCCGTGCTGCGCACCTTCGACGTGCAGCACAACGCGTTCTCGCTCAGCCTCGCGGAGGTCGCCTTCGCAAAGGTCGTCGCGCCGGAGAGCAAGGTGGGGTTCCGCGTCGACCTCGACTTCGGAAAGACCGCGGACATCGTGGCGTCGTTCGAGCCGACCGGAAGCGACGGCAAGGAGATCTACAGGTGGATCCAGCAGGCCTACGGCAGCCTGCTCACCGGAAAGGTCCAGTGGGACGTGGGCAAGTTCGTCACGCCCATGGGGGCCGAGGTCATCGAGTCGCAGGACAACTGGAACTACACGCGATCGGTCCTGTTCGGCTACGCGATTCCTTTCTATCACCTGGGCGTCCGGGCCACCGTCCCCGTGAGCGACAAGCTCTCGCTGGCCGGATACGTGACGAACGGCTGGAACAACAGCAGCCAGATCTTCGGAGGCACGCCCTGTCTCGCCCTGCAGGCGACGCTCAAGCCCAGCGGCAAGTTCACCTGGGTGGGGAACTACATGGTCGGGCAGGAGGCGCCCGATCCCGGCACCCCGACGCGGCACCTCTTCGACACGACGCTGACCCTGGCCGCCACGCCGAAGCTGAGCGTGATGGCCAACGCCGACTACGGAAGCGAGGGCAGCGTCTCCTGGTGGGGTGTCGCCGGGTACGCGAAGCTCCAGGTCAGGGACAACTGGGCCCTCGTGGGCCGCTACGAGTACCTCGACGACACCGACGGCGGCTTCATGACTTTCGGCACTCGGGCACAGACCCTGACCTTCACCACCGACCACCTCGTGACTGGAGGCTTGAGAGTCCGACTGGAGTACCGGACCGACTTCGCGGACGAGCCGATCTTCAAGAAGGACGACGGCTCCAGCAAGAAATCACAGACGACCCTTACCGTCGGGCTGGTGTATGGCTTCGGCGGCAAGATTTGACCAACCCGGGGCGCCGGCCGCGCGGCCGGCGCCTCGCTAACACTGCCTGAAGGAGGCGGAATGACCCCAAGCGACGTTCTCAAGCTGGCCAAGGAGAAGGGCGCCAAGATCGTGGACCTGCGGTTCATCGACATGCCCGGTCTCTGGCAGCACTTCTCGATCCCCGCGGCCGAGCTCACGACCGAGCTCTTCTCCGAGGGCATCGGGTTCGACGGATCCTCGATCCGAGGGTTCCAGGCGATCAACGAGTCGGACATGCTGCTCTTCCCGGACGCGGACACCGCGCAGATGGACCCGTTCACCGCCGTGCCCACGCTCGTGCTCATCTGCGACGTGAAGGACCCCGTGACGGGAGCCCACTATGCGCGCGACCCGCGCTACGTGGCCAAGAAGGCCGAGGCCTACGTGAAGAGCACGGGCATCGCCGACACCGTCTACATCGGCCCCGAGCTCGAGTTCTTCATCTTCGACAACGTGCGCTTCGAGCAGGGCTACAACTACGGCTTCTACCACCTGGACGCCGAAGCCGGGACCTGGAACAGCGGCCGCGTGGGGACTCCCGACAATCCCAACCTCGGCTACCGCCCGCGCTACAAGCAGGGCTACTTCCCGGTGGCTCCCGCCGACCACCACCAGGACCTGCGGTCGGAGATGGTGCTGAACCTGGAGAGCGTGGGCGTGAAGATCGAGGTCCACCACCACGAGGTCGCCTCCTCGGGGCAGACCGAGATCGACATGCGCTTCGACACGCTCGTGAAGATGGCGGACAAGGTGCTCTGGTACAAGTACGTCACCAAGAACACCGCCAAGAAGTTCGGCAAGACCGTGACCTTCATGCCGAAGCCAGTGTTCATGGACAATGGCTCGGGCATGCACACGCACCAGTCCCTCTGGAAGGGCGGCAAGAACCTCTTCTACCAGAAGGGCGGCTACGCCGACATCTCGGACATGTGCAAGCACTACATCGGCGGGATCCTCAAGCACGCGCCCGCGCTCCTCGCGTTCATCGCCCCGTCCACGAACTCGTACCGCCGCCTCGTGCCCGGGTACGAAGCGCCGATCAACCTCGCGTACAGCGCGCGCAACCGCTCCGCGGCGGTGCGCATCCCGATGTACTCGAGCTCGGAGAAGGCGAAGAGGCTCGAGTTCCGCACGCCGGACCCGACCTGCAACCCGTACCTCTCGTTCGCGGCCTGCGTGATGGCCGGCCTCGACGGCGTGCAGAACAAGATCGACCCCGGGCAGCCGCTCGACAAGGACCTCTACGAGCTGCCCGCGGAAGAGGCGGCCAAGGTCAAGCAGCTCCCGGGCTCGCTCGACATCGTGCTCGACAACCTCGAGAAGGACTACGAGTTCCTCCTGAAGGGCGACGTGTTCACCAAGGATTTCATCGAGACGTGGGTGGACTACAAGCGGAAGAACGAGGTCGACGCCATCCGCCTGCGGCCGCACCCGTACGAGTTCAGCCTGTACTTCGACATTTGATCGTTTGACGAAGGGGCCGGCCCGTCCTGGGCGGAAGCGCCAGGACGGCCGGCCCCCGCCTCGACCTCGCTCCGCTGGAGATACGAATCATCCTCGCCGCGTTACCTCTCGACCCATTCCGGAATGGGTAGCAAAGCAACGTTCTTCCAGAATCTCCGTCGGCACCGGCCGTCGCGAATCTAAGGAGTCGTCACCACCGGCAGCTCGACGTAGCTCGCCTGGGCCGGCGAGTGGTAGACCCGCTGCCGGGCCTTCTTGTAGTCGCCCGCCTGCGCCCAGAAGATGCTGGGCACGAACGTCTGCGGATTGCGGTCGTACAACGGGAACCAGCTCGACTGGACCTGCACCATGACCCGGTGCCCGGGCAGGAAGACGTGGTTCGCGGTGGGCAGGGCAAACGTGTAGGAGAGCGGGGCGTCGGGGACGAGCGCCTTGGGCGTCTCGAAGCTCTCCCGGTATCGCCCGCGGAAGATGTCGCCCGAGACCATGAGCTCGTATCCCCCGAGGTTGGGCTCGCCCGCGACCTCGTCGGGATAGAGGTCGACGACCTTGACCACCCAGTCGGAATCGCTGCCGCTCGTGGAGGCCACGAGGTGCGCGACGGGCTGGCCGCTGATCTTCAAGGGAGCGCGCAGGAGCTCCGAAACGAAGGCGAGAACGTCCGGCCGGCTCGAGGCCTCGCGCTGGTCGTCCACCAGCCACTCGCGCCACGTGCCGTCGGCCGCTCCGATCGGCTTCACGGGGCGCGCGCGGAAGGGCACCGGCTTCGCGGGGTCCGACACGAACTCCTCGAAGGCCGGCGTGCCTGCCGAAGGGGCCTCGAAGCTCGCCTTCATCCCGGCCCCGAGGTAGAGCGGCGTCGGCTTCAGCGTGCAGCCGCTCGCGCAGCCCGAGGGCCACGCCGGAAGGCGCCGCCAGACGTTCGTGCCCGTCTCGAACGCGACCACCGGCGCGACGTCGCCGGCGGGCGCGCCGTCCTTCAGGTAACGGTCGAGGAAGGGCCGGAGGACGTCCTGGCGGAACGAGAGCGCGGTGTCGCTCCGGAACTTGATCGCGCCGAGAGCGCTGCCGTCGCGGATCTCCTGGCCGTGGTGCCACGGGCCCATGACGAGGAACACGCGATCGTTGGCCGTGTCCTTCGGCTTCAGGGCCTTGTAGACGGCGATCGCACCGTAGATGTCCTCCTGGTCCCACAGGCTATGCACGAGCATCATGGGGACCTTCAGGGGCTGGGCGGCGAGGACGCGGTCCACGGCCTGGTCGCGCCAGAAGGCGTCGTAGCTCGGGTGCTCGAGGATCTTCCGCCAGAAGCCCATCTGCTCGAGCCCGCGGGCCCTGCCGATCGCGCCCGCCGAGCCCCCCTGGAGGAACGCGTCGTACTCGTCGTAGTGCGTCGTCCACCACTTCGCCTTCGAGTCGCGCGTGGCTTCCTGGTCGTAGATGTAGGCCATCATCTGCTGGCGGAAGGCGCCGTTGTGGAACCAGTCGTCGCCCATCCATCCGTCCACCATCGGGTTCATGGGCACCGACACCTTGAGCGCGGGATGCGGATCCACGAGCGCCATCAAAGGCAGGAAGCCGTCGTAGGAGATGCCGAGGATCCCCACCCGGCCGTTCGACTCGGGTACGTTCTTCACGAGCCAGTCGATCGTGTCCCAGGTGTCGGTGGCGTGGTCGACCGGCGTCGGGTTCCAGGGGCCGTGGAGCGGCCGGTTCATCACGTAGTCGCCCTCGGAGCCGTGCTTGCCCCGCACGTCCTGGACGACGCGGATGTACCCGCCCTCCACGATCACGTCCACGGCGTTGTCGTAGCCGTCCAGGGTCGGCCCCAGGTGGGCGCTCTGCGCGCGCGAGGTGAGAAGCGTCGCGTCGTAGGGCGTGCGCGTGAGGAGGATCGGCGCCCCCGCCGCTCCGTGGGGGATCAGCACGACCGTGTGCAGCTTCACGCCGTCGCGCATCGGGATCATGACCTCGCGCCGCACGTGGTCGAAGCCTCCCGTCGCGGCCTGCAGACGCGCCGGCGTCTCGCTGGGCAGTGCCGGGTAGAGGGGAGGCGACGGGGCGGGGGTTTGGGCCGGAGACGCCGGAGCGAGAGCCCCCCCGAGAAGGAGGACCATAGAGAAGATACGGAAGCGGCCGGCTTGCGGGCCAGGAACTGTCTTCGGACGTCTCATGCGGGTCCCTCCGGGGATATTCGCCATCGCCACGGCGTCGACAGTCTAGTAGATTCCGACGATGGGTCCGCCGCGGTTTCGTCGGACAATCGCCCCTTCATGACCGCCCGGGACGTCAAGGACCTCC
>JBKPBQ010000144.1:0-6599 GCA_046726955.1 Acidobacteriota bacterium | reverse complement strand
CCGCCTGCCTCGCCAAGGATCCCGCGGACCGCTGGCAGTCGATTCGCGAGCTCCGGCACGCGCTCGGCTGGGCGGCCCGACCGGTTCCGGCGCCGGCGCGACGACAGGGCCGGACCGGGGCCTGGATCGCCGCGCTGGTCGCCGCCGCGATTTTCGGCGTGGGCGGCGGACTCGCTCTCCGAAGCGGCCGCGCGGAGCACCTGCTGCCCGTCCGCCTGCAGATCCCGCTGCCGGCGAACGCGCGCCTGCGGTGGTCGGCGACGCTCGCGGTGTCTCCGAACGGCCGGCAGATCGCCTTTCCCGTGCAGCTCGACGGGGGGAGGACTCTGGCCCTGCGCTCGCTCGACTCGCTCGAGCTCTGGCCGGTGCCCGGCACCGAAGGAGCGACCCGCCCCTTCTGGTCCCCCGACGGCAAGCGGATCGGGTTCGCCGCCGGCTTCGAGAGCCTGAAGAAGGTCGACCTCGCGGGCGGTCCTCCGCAGACGATCTGCGCGCTTCCGGGTTTCCTGGAGGCCGCCTCGTGGGGCCCGGACAACGTCATCCTCTTCTCGGCTCGCAGCCGGCTCTATCGCGTCCCCGCGCGAGGTGGCGAGCCGGAGGCCGTCGGCGCGCTCGCTCCCGGCGAGATCGGCCGGGCCATGCCCGTCTTCCTGCCCGACGGGCGGCACTATCTCTACCTGTCACTGACGGCGCGCCCCGAGGACCGGGCCGTCTACGCCGGCGCCTTCGATTCCGACCTTCGCAAGCGCATCGTCTCCACGAGCTCGGCGGTGGCGTATTCGTCGACCGGACACCTGCTGTTCCTGCGCGGCGACACGCTCATGGGGCAGCGCTTCGACGCCGGGCGGCTGGAGCTTTCCGGAGAGCCGTTCGCCGTCGTCGACCAGGTGGGGCGCTCGAGCGGACCGCAGTACGCGGGGGAAGCCTTCTTCTCCGTTTCGGGCAACGGCGTGGTCGCGTGGCGGCCGGGACCGCTCTGGGACGTGCTCCAGCTCACGTGGCTCGACCGGTCGGGTCGAAAGCTCGGCACTCTCGGGGAGACCGGCGCCTACTTCCGGCCCACGCTGTCGCCCGACGAGAAGAGCGTCGCCGTGTGCCGCAGCGAGGGCGACGTGCGCAACCTCTGGATCCTCGACGCTGCGCGCGGGTCGAGCCGACGGCTGACCTTCGACGCCGCCGACAACTGCGGCCAGAGCTGGTCGCCCGACGGAGCGCGCCTCGCGTTCTTCTCGAACCGCCGCGGCGTCCGCGAGATCTACGAGAAGCGCGTGGACGGGTCGGGAGAGGACGAGCTCGTGCTCTCCTCGAGCGACGTCCCCCTGCACGTGGAGGACTGGTCGGCGGACGGGCGATTCCTCGCGTACAACTCGACGGGAGCGAAGAGCCCATCGACTCTCTTCCTGCTGTCCATGTCCGCGGGCCCCCGGAAGCCCATCCCGTTCCTCACGGAGGCCTTCGTGCAGCAGGGTGCCGCCTTCTCCCCGAACGGCCGGTGGATCGCGTACTGGTCGAACGAGACCGGGCGCGTCGAGGTCTACGTCAAGGGCGTCTCCGCGGACGGCGTCGCCGGGCAGGGCAAGTGGCAGATCTCGCGCGACGGGGGAATCGCCCCGCGCTGGCGGCGCGACGGAAAGGAGCTCTTCTACGTCGAAGGGTCGAAGATCATGGCCGTGGACGTGAGGACGGAGGCGTCGTCCTTCGAGGCGGGCGTCCCTCGCGCGCTCTTCGAGGCGCCGATGTCGGAGTCTCCGCCCGACCGGCCCTTCGACGTCACGCGCGACGGGCTCCGGTTCCTCGTGAACACGCCGGTCAAGCCGCGCGAGCCGATCCGCGTGCTCGTGAACTGGCTCAGTCGGCCTTGACCTCGACGCCTTCGACCGGCGAGCGCCAGTCGGCCTTCGACACGTCGGGGAGCGGCCGGCCCCAGATCTCGCCCCAGCGCTTGCCCTTGAGGAAGCTCATGACCCAGCGCTGGGCGAGGCTCATGAGGGGCAGCGTCACGTGGAGGCTCGTGAACTTGCGGACGAGGATGTCCTCGGTCGTGAAGAAGCCGCCGAAGTCCCTCTCGGCGACGCAGACGACGTGCTCTCGCTTCACCCACTTCGGGACCGCTCCCAGGACGGGGACCACGCCGTCTCCCAGCCGCAGGCGCTCGTCGCGGAACCTCGCCGGGTTCCTCTGCCCGCCCGCGTAGTCGGCCTCGCCGGCGAGGAAGTCGAACTCGCGCCGGGTGCTGCCGGTGTTGGGGTCGGTCCGCTCGGAGACGCCCGCGGCGAACCGCGTCACCTTGTCGATGGCGACGAGGGGGAGCCAGCCGTTCGGCTCGAGGAGGAGCTCGTCGGGGTCGATCGCGTCGATCTGCTGGTGGAGCTCGCGGCAGGACTGCAGGCGCTTCGCGAGGAGCTGCCGGGCCGCGACGGCGCGCAGCGCGTCTCCCGCCGCGCTCGCCGCCGCGAGCTCCTTCCGCGTGCTCGACTGGCGGATGGAGAGGGCGATGGAGTCGACGATGCTCGGCTGCCAGTTGTCGGGGTCGAAGAGGTCGAGCGGGCGCTGGGTGGCGGAGTCGAAGAAGGCGCGCTCGTAGACGGGCAGGAGCTGGTAGACGGCCGGAGTGAGGCGGGCGATCTCGCGCTCCGTGTGCTTGCGCTGGCCCACGATCTCGCTCTCGCCGGTGGCGAACTTCGCGAGCGCGTCCACCGCGCCGAGGTAGGGCGCGCCGAGCGTGACGACTCGCCGCACGCGGGGCTTTCCCGACGCCGTCATGTGCTTCCTCGCCGCGAGGCAGGCGGCGATGACGAGCCCGCCCATCGAGTGCCCGACGAGGTCCACGGCCTCGCAGCGTCCGGCATAGCGGCGCAGGAGGTTCGCCCGGTCGATCACCTCCTGGATGAAGTCCCCGAGCCGCGCCGCGATCAGCCGGTTGTCCTGCCGCCAGTCGTAGGCGAAGGCGTAGACGGGGACCGGGGGCTCGGCGCGATCCGGAAGATCCCGGCGCAGCAGCTCCACGAGCTCGCCGTAGATCGCGCGCACCACGTGGGAGGGCATGACGCGGGAAGGTCCGAGCGCCTCGTACAGCGGCTTGTCCGCGGGCTCGAGCGCGCTCTCGGGATGGATCGCGAGGCGGTCGAACGCCTCCACTCCGAAGACTCCCGGATCCCAGACCGCTTCCGGGGGCAGCGGGTACTCGTCGCGGAGCACGGACGCGGTGATCCCGTGTACCAGGATCACGGGAGGCTGATCGGCCACGCGGACCTCCTCGCGGACGGCCCAGTCTAGCAGGCCGGCCGATCGGCTCCGGGCTAAGATCGAGTGCGATGCGGGTGCGGCTGCAGTACGGCGTCGCGGGAATGGAGGTCGATCTTCCGGCCGCGAACGTCACGGTGGTGGAGCCGCGGTACGTTCAGGGACTGCCCGACGAACGAGCGGCATTTCGGGAGGCCGTCTCGTCTCCTCTCGAAGCCCACCCGCTCAAGGAAGTGGTGCGCTCGGGCGAGCGGGTCGCCGTCGTGATTCCCGATCTCACGCGGCCCCTTCCCACGTCGCGCTTGCTGCCGTGGCTCTTCGAGGCGCTGCCGGACGTGTCTCCCGAGCGGATCGTCATCGTGAACGGGACCGGCTCTCATCGCGCGAACACTGCGGACGAGCTGCGCACGATGGTCGGACCGGCGGTCTTCGCCCGATACCGGGTCGTCAATCACGACGCCCACGATCCGGCGACGCTCGCCCTCGCGGGGACCGGAGCGGACGGTCATCCGGTGCTCTTGAACCGCGAGTACGTCGAGGCGGACCGCCGGATCGTCCTCGGCTTCGTCGAGCCCCACTTCATGGCCGGCTTCTCCGGCGGCTACAAGGGCATCTTCCCAGCGGTCGCGGACATCGCGTCGATCATGCGCTATCACGACGCGAAGACGATCGGCCACCCGCGCAGCACCTGGGGCGTCCTCGAGGGCAATCCCACGCAGGCCATCATCCGCCGGAACGGGGCGCTCCTCTCCGTGGACTTCTGCGTCAACGTCGCGCTCAACCGCGACCGGGGGATCACGCGCTTCTTCTGCGGCGACGTGCTCGCGGCGCACGAGGCGGGCTGTGCCTGGTCGCGGGAGACGGCGATGGTCGCCTGCCCGCGGCCGTTCCCGGTCGTGGTCACGACCAACAGCGGCTTCCCGCTCGACCAGAACCTCTACCAGACGGTCAAGGGCATGTCCGCGGCCGCCCAGGTGGTGACGGAGGGCGGGTTCATCGCCGCCGTCGCCCGCTGCAACGACGGCTTCCCCGCCCACGGCAACTTCCGGAAGCTGCTCGTCGAGCACGACTCGCCGCGGGCGCTCCTGGACACGATCGAGGCGCCCGGCTTCTCGATGTACGACCAGTGGGAGGCGCAGCTCCTCGCCCTCGTGCGCCTGAAGGCGCGCGTCGGGCTCTTCAGCGAGATCCCTCCCGACGAGGTGAGGCGCGCCCACCTCGAGCCGATGGAGGACGTGGCCGCGGCGGTCTCGCGAGAGCTAGCCGAGCGGGGAATGGACGCACCGGTAGCCGTCCTGCCCGAGGGCCCGATGACGATTCCGTATCTCGCTTGAGGAGCTTGCAGGAGCCGGAAGCGTAGGCTACAAGGCGGACGCGAATGGAGAAAGCACTGTTCGGTCGAACGTCGGACGGAGAGCCGGTGGAAGTCTTCACTCTCCGGAACCCCAAGGGGATGGTCGTGCGCGTCGCCTCCTACGGCGCCACCGTCGTGTCCGTCGAAGTCCCGGATCGCGCCGGCAAGCGCGAGGACGTCGTCCTCGGCTTCGACAGCCTCGAAGGGTACCTCGGCAAGCACCCGCACTTCGGCGGGGTCGTCGGACGCTACGGCAACCGGATCGCCCACGGGCGTTTCAGCCTCGGCGGAGTCGAGGTCACGCTCGCGTGCAACAACGGCGAGAACCACCTCCATGGCGGCGTGCGCGGCTTCGACCGCCGGGCCTGGAAGGCGAACGACGCCTCGACGAGCGCCGGTCCGGCCGTCGAGCTGACGTACCTCAGCAAGGACGGCGAGGAGGGCTATCCCGGCAACCTGACGGCGAAGGTGACGTACACGCTCACCGACGCGAACGAGCTCCGCGTCGACTACCAGGCGACCACCGACGAGCTGACGGTGGTCAACCTCACGAACCATTCCTACTTCAACCTCGCCGGGCCGAGCGGGGGAGACGTCCTCGGCCAAGTCGTGACGCTCGACGCCGCGCGCTTCACCCCCGTGCGAGCGGGGCTCATTCCCACTGGGGAGCTCCGCCCGGTCGAGGGCACGCCGTTCGACTTCCGCAAGCCGGCGCCGATCGGGGCACGCATCGACGCCCAGGACGAGCAGCTCGCGCTCGCCGGCGGCTACGACCACACCTTCGTCGTCGACGGCACGATGGGCGTCCTCCGACCCGCCGCTCGCGTCGTGGAGCCCGGCTCCGGGCGGGTCCTGGAGGTGCTGACCACCGAGCCGGGCGTCCAGTTCTACAGCGGCAACAACCTCGACGGCACGGTCAAGGGGAAGGCGGGCAAGGTGTACGCCCGGCGCACCGGATTGTGCCTGGAGACCCAGCACTACCCGGACTCGCCGAACCAGCCGCTCTTCCCCTCGACGGCTCTCAAGCCCGGCGAGCGCTACGAGTCGACGACGGTCTTCCGGTTCTCGACGGAAGGGAAGAAGCCGTGAGCGGGCGGTTCGTCACGGTCGCTCTCGTCGCCGCCGCTTCGTTCGCCGCGCCGGCGATCGCCGCGGACGCGCCGGGCACGATCCTCGTGCTCGACGTCGCGGCCCCTCCGACGCTCGGAACGCTTCCTGCCGCCGCCCCGCGTCGATTCGTCCTCCTCGAGGACGGCCGCGTGTTCGTCGGCGGCACGAGCCGGGTGGCCGCGGGACAGCTGAGCAAGGAAGAAGTGAGCGCGCTCGAGGACCGGTTGGCCCTCGTGCGCAAGCTGCCCGGGCTCGGATCCTCGATCGCGTTCGGGGAGCCTCCGACACCGCGCTACCGGCTGCAGGCCCTGAAGGGGAAGCCGCTCGACCTCGTGATGACGGGCGATCCCGCGCGCGCTTCGGCCGGTCTCGCCCCGCTCGTGTCGCTCGTCCAGGACCTGGCGAGCTTCTCGCACTCGAGCCTCCGGCCGTACGAGCCGGCGCACTACGCGCTCACCGCCCAGGATGGGACGCTCGCCGGCGGCTGCCGGCAATGGACCTTCCCGGTGATGCCGGCGGATGCGGTCTCAGGCGGGCGCTCGATCGATGCTCAAGCTGCGAGCGGCTGGCCCACGGGCGCCACTCCCGCCTCCGTCTGCGTGGGCGAGAAGCGCTACATGGTGGCGCTCCGGCCGCTCCTGCCCGGCGAGAAGCCCTGACCGGGGTTCGTCAGGGCTCCTCGCGGCCGACGGGATAGAGGAGCGTTCGGTCGTCGAAGAACGGCGTCTTCTCGTAGAACCATCGCAAGCGCGCGGACGGGTCGTCGCGGAAGGCCTGGTCCTCGGCGATCTTCTTCTGGAAGGACGCCCGCAGCTCCGGGTCCTCGGCGAGCATCCGCTCCGCGATGGGCTCCATGACGTAGGCCTCCACGTACTCCGTGCCGCGCAGGACC
>JBKPBQ010000143.1:0-2831 GCA_046726955.1 Acidobacteriota bacterium | reverse complement strand
ACGCGGCTCACCGCCGGTGTCGGCATCGAGACGGCGCCCTTCTTCTCGCCCGACGGCAAGCTCATCGCCTTCACCGGCGAGTACGAAGGCAACGAGGACGTCTACGTGGTCCCGGCCCAGGGAGGCGCCCCGCGCCGGCTGACGACACATCCCGGGTCGGACCAGGTTGCGGGGTGGACGCGGGACGGCACGCGCGTCCTCTTCCGGTCGGCGCGCAACAGCTACTCGCGGTTCGACCGCCTGTTCACCGTCAGCCTCGACGGCGGCCTGCCCGACGAGCTGCCGCTGCCCATGGCTGAGGAGGGTTCCTACTCGCCGGACGGAACGCGGATCGCGTACGTCCCGTACACGAACTTCCGCGAATCCACGACGTTCTACCGCGGCCTCAAGCACTATCGCGGAGGGACCGCCTCTCCAATCTGGATCGCGAGCCTCGCCGACTCCACGATCGAGAAGGTGCCGCGCACCGACTCGAACGACAGCGCGCCCATGTGGGTTGGAAACCGCGTCTACTTCCTCTCCGACCGCAACGGCCCTGTCAGCCTGTTCGCCTACGACACGCGCACGAAGCAGGTCAGCGAGGCCCTGGCCAGCGACGGGCAGGACATCAAGTCCGTTTCGAGCGGCCCCGACGCGCTCGTGTACGAGGAGCTCGGGTCGCTCCATCTCTTCGACCCGGCGACCGGTCGGGCGCACGTGGTGGACGTGCGGCCGACGGGCGCCGACTTTCCGGCGGCACGCCCGCGGTTCGTGAAGGTCGCCGACCAGATCCAGAATGCCAACATCTCGCCGACCGGAGCGCGCGCCGTATTCGAGGCGCACGGCGAGATTCTCACCGTCCCCGCGGAGCACGGCGACATCCGCAACCTCACGAGCTCCCCGGCGGTCGCCGACCGCGATCCCGCCTGGTCGCCGGACGGCAAGTGGGTCGCCTACTTCTCGGACGAGTCCGGCGAGTACGCGCTGCACGTGCGCTCGCAGGACGGCCAGGGGCAGACGCGCAAGATCGACCTCGGCAAGCCCGGGTCGTTCTTCTACGAGCCGCTGTTCTCCCCCGACAGCAAGAAGATCGCCTACTCCGACAAGCGGCTGAATCTCTGGTACGTGGACCTCGCCGACGGCAAGCCGGTCCTCGTCGACACCGCCCCCTACGACGCGAGCGGCTACGAGACCGCGTGGTCGCCGGACAGCCGCTTCCTCGCCTACACGCGCGAGCTGCCGAGCCACATGCACGCCGTGTTCGTCCATCCGCTCGAGACGAAGCAGAGCCGCCAGATCACCGACGGCCTGAGCGACGCCGCGCTGCCGTCCTTCGACCGCAGCGGCCGCTACCTGTACTTCACGGCGAGCACCGACGTCGGCCCGGTGATGGCGAGCAGCATGGGGAGCTTCAAGGTCCCGGTGACGAGCAGCGGCTACCTGGTAGTGCTGCGCAACGACCTGAAGTCTCCGCTCGCGCCGCGCAGCGACGAGGAGACGGACGCCGCGGCCGACCGGACGAAGGCCTCGGCCGACGAATGCAGCGCCGAGGAGCGCGAAGACAAGGAAGGCGCCGGGGCGAAGTCGGAGGACGCGGGTACGCCGCCCAAGACCGACGCGAAGCCGAAGGCGAAGGAGGCCAAGCCCGCGCCACCCGAGCCGGTCCGCATCGACTTCGAGGGCATCGACCAGCGCATCGTCGCGCTCCCGATCCCGGCCCGGAACTACAGCGGCCTGTTCGCGGGCAAGGCCCACACCGTCTACCTCCTCGAGGCCCCGGCCGTGGATGACAGGAGCGGGAACGGCAGGCAGATCCTCCAGAAGTTCGACATCTGCACACGGAAGACGGACAAGCTGCTCGACGACGTCGGCGACTTCCACCTGTCGGCGAACGGCGAGAAGGCGCTCTACCAGCAGGTCCCGGCTCCCGACCCCCTGGCCGATCCGGGCTCCTCGCGCGGCGGGCGGGGGAAGGGGCAGTGGTTCATCAAGCCTGTCAACGATCTCGGCAAGCGTGCGGAGGCGGACTCCAAGAAGCCCGACGGCTCGCTGAAGCTCGACGCGATGCAGGTCTACGTCGATCCGCGCGCGGAGTGGAAGCAGATCTACCAGGAGGCCTGGCGCATCGAGCGCGACTTCTTCTACGACCCGAACCTGCACGGGATCGACGTCAAGGCCCTCGATGCGGCCTATCGGCCGTACGCCGAGAACCTGGTGAGCCGCCCCGACCTCAACTACCTGATGGCCGACATGCTCGGGGAGATCACCGCCCAGCACATCTACATCGCGGCGGGCGACTACCCCGAGGTGAAGCGCGTGGGCGGCGGCTTGCTCGGCGCCGACTACCGCATCGAGAACGGCCGCTACCGCTTCGCGCACATTCTCTCCGGCGAGAACTGGAACCCGCGTCTGCGCGCGCCGCTCACCGAGCCCGGCGTCGACGTGCGCGTGGGCGAGTACCTGCTGGCCGTGAACGGCCGCGAGGTCAAGGGGTCCGACGAGATCTTCAGCTTCTTCCAGGAGACGGCGGGCAAGACGGTGATCGTCAAGGTCGGGCCAGACCCCACGGGAAAGGGCGCGCGGGACGTCAAGATCGTCCCCATCGCCGACGAAAGCTCGCTGCGCCAGCGCGCCTGGATGGACGCGAACCGCCGCAAGGTCGACGAGCTGAGCGGCGGCCGGCTCGCCTACGTCTACCTGCCGGACACCGCCGTCGGCGGCTACACGAACTTCAACCGCTACTTCTTCCCGCAGAGCGACAAGCAGGGCGCCGTCATCGACGAGCGCTTCAACGGCGGGGGTTGGATCGCGGACTACATCGTGGACTGGCTGGCGCGGCCGAGGCTCCTGGC
>JBKPBQ010000142.1:0-14550 GCA_046726955.1 Acidobacteriota bacterium | reverse complement strand
GCCGCGCGCTCGACGAGACCGAAGGCTGGCTCGCGAAGGCCGCCGTGGACCCCGCGTTCACCGAGGGCGCGGCGCGCCGCTTCGCCCTGCGCGTGGCCGCCCTGGCGGCGGCGGTGCCTCTCGTGGAGCAGGGCCTCTGGGGACTCGCGGCCGGCCGCGGCGAGCGCAGCGCGCGAGCGGCGAAGCGTTGGACGAGCGAGCGGCTTCCCGCGCTCCTCGGGACCGAGGATCCCGCGGGGCGATTGCAGGGGAGCCGGGTGCTCAGCGGGCTCGAGTGATCCAGGGGGAGCGTCGAGCGTGAGCGAGGGCGGGCGAACGGAGGTGACGCGCACCTACCTCGAGATGACGAGCGCTTCCGACCTCGTCGTCTCGAAGACGGAGCAGCCGGGCGTGCGGATCGAGCGCGCGCGAGGATGCTCGCCTTCGTTCTTCCGGTACCTGTACGCCGAGGTCGGACGAAGCTATCACTGGGTGGACCGCCTCCCCTGGAGCGAGGAGCAGGTGAAGGCGCGCCTCGCCGATCCCGCGGTCTCGCTGCACGTCCTCTACGTGGACGGATCGCCCGCCGGGTACTTCGAGCTGGAACGGCACGACGACCGGTCGTGCGAGATCGCCTACTTCGGACTCCTTCCGGAGTTCCTGGGACGCGGGCTCGGAAAACACCTGCTGACCGTCGCGGCCGAGACGGCGTGGTCCGAGGGAGCGGAGCGCGTCTGGCTCCACACCTGCACGCTCGACGACCCCGCCGCCCTCCCGAACTACGTCGGACGGGGCTTCCGGCCCTTCAAGACCGAGGTCTACTGGATCGAGAACGAGCCGGCGCGGACGTGAAATAATCGAACTATAAAGACGAGTTAGGCCGACAACAATGAAGTCGGATCGCCGTCTGTGCATCGATCCTACCGCGGCAGTTCAGAATTTCACGTTCCTCTCGCCGTGACGAAAGTTCGAAGAAACTGCGACAAAAGTGCCGGCCGGCGCTCGAAATCCTTGTCTGGACCCTTGTCTAAGCCCTTCTTGAGCAGTATCTTGTGTTATAGAGGGGCACGGGGCCCAACATCTTGTGTTTTCTTCTTGACAGTCCCCGAGGGCTTGCCGATAATCGCCTTCGCCCGTTAGGCAGAAACAGTACGGAACGAAGCCGCGGAGCCGGAGCCTCCAAACCTCTGGCCACCGGAGAGGCGTCACCCGAGAGCGACAAAGTTGTCAGGAAGCGAGGAATTCCCCATGTCGACCCACCCGGTGGAGAACGCAAGAGCTGAGGCCAGGCAGACCCCGGCAGAAAGGCGCACAGGCCTCGGTTTTCGGCGTTACTTCACCAAGGCGGGTAGACACCCGTACGACGAGCTGACATGGGAGCTGCGCTCCGCCGTCATCAACGACGAGAAGGGGCAGCCGGTCTTCGAGCAGCACGCGATCGAGGTTCCGGTCACCTGGAGCCAGACCGCCACGAACATCGTCGCCTCGAAATACTTCCGCGGCCAGCTCGGCAGTCCCGAGCGCGAGCGGAGCGTCAAGGGCCTCATCTCCCGCGTGGTGGACACGATCCGGAGCTGGGCGGAGGCGCAGGGCTACTTCGCGACCTCCGAAGATCTCGAGAGCTTCTCGGACGAGCTCACGCACCTGCTCGTCCAGCAGAAGGCGGCGTTCAACAGCCCCGTCTGGTTCAACGTGGGGATCGAGAAGCATCCCCAGGCTTCCGCCTGCTTCATCAACTCCGTCGACGACACGATGGAGTCGATCCTCGGCCTCGCGAAGACCGAGGGGATGCTCTTCAAGTTCGGCTCGGGCACGGGATCGAACCTGTCGTCGATCCGCTCCTCGAAGGAGCCCCTCGCCGGCGGCGGCACCGCGTCCGGTCCCGTCTCCTTCATGCGCGGCTACGACGCCTTCGCGGGCGTGATCAAGAGCGGCGGCAAGACCCGGCGCGCGGCGAAGATGGTGATCCTGAACGCGGACCACCCGGACATCGACGAGTTCATCACCTGCAAGGCCGACGAGGAGCGCAAGGCCTGGGCCCTCATCGAGGCCGGCTACGAGGGCGCCTTCAACGTCAAGGGCGGCGCCTACGACTCCGTCTTCTTCCAGAACGCCAACCACTCCGTGCGCGTGACCGACGAGTTCATGCGCGCGGTGGTCGAGGACAAGGAGTGGCGCACCCGGAACGTCCTCGGGGGCGACGTCGCGGAGACGTTCCACGCCCGCGACCTCATGAAGAAGATGGCGGACGCGGCCTGGCAGTGCGGCGACCCCGGGATGCAGTTCGACACCACCATCAACGACTGGCACACCTGCGCGAACACGGACCGCATCAACGCCTCGAACCCGTGCAGCGAGTACATGTTCCTCGACGACACCGCGTGCAACCTCGCCTCGCTGAACCTCATGAAGTTCGTGCGCGCGGACGGCGAGTTCGACACGGAGGCCTTCCGGGCCGCCTGCCGGACGCTCATCACCGCCCAGGAGATCCTCGTCGACAACGCGAGCTACCCGACGCCGGCCATCGACCGCAACAGCCACGACTACCGCCCGCTCGGACTCGGCTACGCGAACCTCGGCGTGCTGCTCATGGACCGCGGCCTGCCCTACGACAGCGACGGGGGACGGGCCTACGCGGCGGCCGTGACGGCGCTCATGCACGGCGAGGCCTACGCGCAGAGCGCGCGCGTGGCCTCGGCCATGGGCCCCTTCGCGGGCTACCAGCGCAACGCCGAGCCGATGATCCGCGTGATCGACAAGCACCGGCAGCACGCGCACATGATCGACGCTAGCTACGTGCCCAAGGACCTCCTCCGCTCCGCCCACGCGGTGTGGGACGAGGCCTACACGCTCGGCGCGCAGCACGGCTACCGGAACAGCCAGGTCACCGTGCTCGCCCCCACCGGCACCATCGGCTTCATGATGGACTGCGACACCACCGGCATCGAGCCCGACATCGCCCTCGTCAAGTACAAGAAGCTCGTGGGCGGCGGGGTGATGAAGATCGTCAACCAGGCCGTCCCCGGCGTCCTCCGCAAGCTCGGCTACTCCGCGGGCCAGATCGAGGACATCGTCAAGTACGTCGACGAGAAAGAGATGATCGAGGGTGCGCCCCACCTGAAGGAGGAGCACCTCGCGATCTTCGACTGCGCGTTCCCGCCCGCCAACGGCAAGCGGTCGATCCACTACATGGGCCACATCAAGATGATGTCGGCGGTCCAGCCCTTCCTCTCCGGGGCGATCTCCAAGACCGTCAACATGCCCACCGATGCGACGCCCGACGACATCGCGAACGCCTATCTCGAGTCGTGGCGGCTCGGGCTCAAGGCGGTCGCGGTCTATCGCGACGGCTGCAAGCGGAGCCAGCCGCTCTCCACGTCCCGAACCGACGCCGCTTCCGTTCCGGGCGCGGCAGTGGCGGCGGTGGGCGAAGCGGCTCGCCCGGCACGGAGAAAGCTCCCCGACGAGCGCCACGCGATCACGCACAAGTTCTCGATCGCCGGCCACGAGGGCTACATCACGGTCGGGATGTACGAGGACGGCAAGCCGGGCGAGATCTTCCTCGTCATGGCCAAGGAAGGCTCCACGATCTCCGGGATCATGGACGCCTTCGCCACCTCGATCTCGATGGCCCTGCAGTACGGCGTGCCCCTCGAGGCGCTCGTCGAGAAGTTCTCGCACGTGCGCTACGAGCCCGCCGGCTTCACGAAGAACCCGGAGATCCCCTACGCGAAGAGCATCACGGACTACATCTTCCGGTACCTCGCGTCGAAGTTCCTGTCCGCGGAGCGCCAGGAGGCGGTGGGCGTGCAGCGGAGCGAGGGCTCGCTGAAGCCCCTCACCGGCCTTCTCACGCCCACGGCCGCGCCGTCCGAGTCCACGTCCGCTTCCGGCGCGTTCCGCGCGCAGTCGGACGCGCCTCCGTGCCACTACTGCGGCAGCATCATGACCCGCAACGGCGCGTGCTATCGCTGCGCGAACTGCGGCAGCACGAGCGGCTGCAGCTAAGGAGCCTGCCCTTGACCTCGATCGGCGTCCCGTCGCCGCTATTGGCCGGCCGGAACCTCGTCTGGGAGCACTGCCGCAACGCGCTCGGCATCGCGCGCCTGCTCGTGCAGGAGAACCGGTCGGACGACCTCGCGGACACGGCCTGCCACCTGGCCGTGGACTGCGCCTGCCGCGTGGCGATGGACGAGGCCGATCTCGTCTACGACGGCGACCCCGGCCGCGCGCTCCTGGCCCTGGCCGCGCCGCGCGCCCTCTGGCCGATCCCCGCGGAGGCCGACGCGCGCGAGCGGCTCCGGGCGACGGAGCGCATCGTGGTCTGGGTCGCGACCTTCATGAAGAGCGAGGCGCCCCACTACAGCTGGGGGCTGTAGGATCGGGAGACTAACGGACCCTCTCCCCGGCGGCGCTGGCGCGCCGTCGGATGCGTACATATAATCCGCAGCGCTCAGCATCCGTTTTCCGTCTGTGAGCCGCGGAGGGGGCAGCCGTGGCTCCACCCCAAGGGAGGGCCCTCCATGCATTCCCGCCTCGTCCGGCCGATCGCATCCTTCCTGTTCGTCCTCGTCGCCGTGGCCGCGCACGCGCAGATCACCGGGTCGATCACGGGCACCGTGCGCGACGAGAGCGGCGCGAGCCTGCCCGGCGCCACCGTGACCGTGCGGGGGAGCCGGCTGCCCGCCGGCGGCCGCACCGCGACCGCGAGCCCGACCGGAAGCTACCGCGTCGCCGCGCTCCCTCCGGGGGTCTACGAGGTGGAGGTCAGCCTGCAGAACTTCCGGACCGCGCTCCGCAAGTCGGTGGCGGTCTCGATCGACCAGGAGACGCGGCTCGACGTGACGCTCACCGCGGGACTGCAGGAGGCGGTGGAGGTCGTGGCCGAGGTCCCCCTCGTGGACGCCAAGAAGTCCGAGACGTCGACGCTCATCACCCAGCAGGCCATCGACGAGCTGCCCCTGAACGGCCGCGAGTTCGTGGACCTCGTGAAGCTCGTGCCGGGGGCGACGCCGGTCACGGGCGGGGACGTGGGCGCGAACCTCGACCAGATCTCGATCTTCGGGGAGCGCGCGGCCGCCCTCTCCTTCCTCGTGGACGGCGCGGACAACAACGATCCCCTGAACGGCGGGCCCTTCATCCGGTACACCCAGGACTCGATCAAGGAGTTCGAGGTCATCACCACGGGCTACGACGCGCAGTACGGGCGGGCGCAGGGCGGGGTCACGAACATCGTGACGCGCTCGGGGGCAAACGAGGTCTCGGGCTCGGCCTTCCTCTTCTACCGCGACGACTCGCTCGACTCCTCCAACGTCCCGAACCAGGACGCGCCCAAGCTCTCGCGCTACCAGTGGGGCGCCACCGTGGGCGGTCCCATCGTCAAGGACAAGGCGTTCTTCTTCGGCACGTTCGAGAAGCTCGACGAGACGCGGGGCGTGAACATCGACCGCTCGAAGATCCCGAGCTTCGTGGCGAGCGGGCTCGCCACGCCCGGCGGCGTCGAGGACTTCAACATCGCGCCCACCACCGATCGCCTCAACGGGATGATCAAGCTCGACTTCAACCTCGGCTCGAACCAGCGGCTCTTCGTGCAGGCGAACCGGAGCGACCAGGACGTGAGCGGGGAGATCAGCTCGCCCGTCCTCGGCACGCTCGCGCTCCCGAGCGCGGCCTCCGCCGTCGAGCGCACCGCGAACGCGGGAATCGTGCGGCACACCGCCCTCCTCAACCCGAGCACGTTCCTGGAGAGCTCCGTCTCCCTCACCAAGGGCCGGCTCGGGAACAACCTCGACCGCGAGGGCCGCTTCGAGCCGATCCTCATCCTCCTCGCCAGCGGCTTCCAGCAGACGGCGGCCCCCTTCAACGGGAAGACGGACCGCACGACCAAGCGCTTCCAGCTCGCGCAGGCTCTCACCTGGAACAAGGCGGGCTGGGGCGGAGACCACGAGTTCAAGGTCGGCTGGGACTTCAACGACATCGACGTCACCGGCTTCAACAACGTCGTCAACGACGTCGAGTACTCGGCCGCCTTCCTGTCCCCGAACGCGCACGCGATCAACGAGGACCTCTTCCGGCGGCTCGGTTTTGCGCAGTCGGCGGCGCGCTTCTTCCTGGCCCTCCCGGAGCCCGGGGAGGAGCTGAACGTCGACATGTCCGACCACAGCTGGGGGACGTTCGTCCAGGACGCCTGGAAGATGGGCCACGGCGTCACGCTGAACCTCGGCCTGCGCTACGACCACTCGAGCCTCTTCGGGAACGACAACGACAACTTCGGACCGCGGATCGGAGTGGCCTGGGACGTGACGCAGAAGGGCAAGACCGTGCTGCGCGCCGATTGGGGCCGCTTCTACGACCGCAACCTCCTCACCGCGGCCGCCCAGGTCCCGGAGAAGGGCGGGATCTTCACGCGCTCCGCCTTCGACGTGGCCCTGCCGCGGCTCGGCGTCGACTACACCGACTCGCTCATCGACCTCGTCATCACCTCCGGCTTCCCGACGGGTCCGGGGACGCGCGGTCCCGCGGAGAACCCGGCGTACGCGCAGTTCGCCAACGACCTCCGCAACGACCCGCTCGCCCTCTACAAGCTGCTGGGCATCAACGTGTCCGATCCCTCGGTGCCGCCGGTGGTCACGGCCGACAACATCCAGCAGCTGAGCGGCCTCACTCCCGCGCAGGCCATCGCCCGTCTCGAGACCACCTATCCCGGCACCGACTTCGAGTTCTTCGACGTTCCCGGCGGCTCCGTCGTCGGCAACCGCGTGCTGTCCTTCTTCCCGCGCGGCCCCCTGGCCGTGACGCGCGACGTCTCGCTCTACTCGCACGACAGCACTCCCGTCACGAACGCGTTCAGCGTGGGGATCGAGCAGGAGCTCATCGCGGACCTCGGCATCTCCGTGACCTACGTGCACCGTCGGAGCCACGACCTCCTCACCCGCCGCATCACGAACCTCTTCGACGCCGCCCCGGGAACGCCGAACTTCGGGAAGACGACGGACGGCGGCCCGCGCATCAACGAGTTCACCTACGAGGGCGTGATCGAGTACGACGGCGTGGCGGTGGCGCTGCGCAAGCGGTACAGCCACGGGTACGCCTTCCTCGTCTCCTACACGTACTCGCACAACAACGACAACCTGCTCACGGGCGGCGTCGGCTCGACCTTCAGCAACAACAACCACCCCGAGATCGACTTCGGCCCCTCCAACCAGTCCGTGCCCAACAACCTCACGGCGAGCGGGCTCGTGGACCTGTGGTGGGGGATCAAGCTCTCCGGCATCTTCAGCTGGCGGAGCGGCCTCGCCTTCAACCCGCGCGGCATCCAGGACAAGGACGGGGACGGGCTCGTGGACCAGCGCGACACCTCCGTCCCGCGGAACGACTTCCGCACCAAGGCCTGGAAGACGTTCGACGCCCGGCTCGAGAAGGGCTTCAAGATCGCTCGCCACAACGAGCTGTCGGTTCTCGTCGAGGGCTTCAACCTCTTCAACACCGACAACGTGAAGAACGTCACCGACGTGTCCGGCCCGACGTTCGGGACGCCTACCGAGTACTTCCCCGGCCGCGAGATCCAGCTCGGGGTGCGGTGGCGGTTCAATTGACGCACTCGGTCTCTCCGCTCGCTCGTGGCAGGAGCGGCGGGACCGGGATCGGAGCCGGTCTGTAGACGTCCGCCCTCTTCCAACGCAGAATCTCGCGTGCCTTCGCTCCGGGTCCTCCTGCGCGCGCTCCTCCCGTTCGCCGCCTACGGCCTCGCCCGCGAGGTGGACGCGGCGCTCGGCCTCGTCCTCCGCTCGACTATCGTCCCGGCCTCCGTGTCCCTCGAGGTCGTGCGTGTGCTCGCGGGCGACCTCGGCGAGGTCCTGCGGTCGATCGCGCTCTGGACCGCGGGGGGAGTGCTCGCCTGGCTGCTCATGGCCAGCCTGCGGGCTCGAGGCGACGAGCTCGGCCTCGGCGCCAGCCTCGGCAGACTGTCCGTGGTCTTCCGGCCGCTCTATCTGAGACCCGCGCTCTCGCTGCTCGCTCTCCTTGCCGTCGCCCTACGGCCCACCTTTCCTTACGCGTTCACGCTCCCCGTCGCCCTGACCCAGGACTGGAGCCCAGGACAGGACGCGGCTGCGCTCGCCGCGATCGTGGCCGCCGCGGCGACTCCTCTTCGCTTTCCCGCGCCGCGCCCGGCAGCCGTGCTCTTTCTGAGCTTCCTCGTCTACGCCTTCCTCACGCCGGACTGGGCCCGCCAGTGGGAGGGCCACCCCGGCAACGAGCCGAAGTACCTGCGGATGGCCGTGGCCATCGGCCACGAAGGAACGCTCGACGCCGAGGGGGTGAGCGCGCCCATGGAAGAGCTCGCCCCCCGGCCCTGGACGGCCATCGCCGGACGGGCGCTCGCCGGCGTCGTCATCGACTCTGCGGACATGATGCGGGCACTCGTCGCGGGTCCAACCGCGGTGGGGAAGGACGCGATCCGGGCCACGCGGATCACGCGGCAGACGATCCGCGGCAAGGAGGGCGGCGTGTACTACGTCCTCGCGCCGGGACCCTCCCTGCTGCTCGCGCCGGCGCTCCGGCTCGATCGCGCGCTCAACATCGCCCGCGGCACACCGGGCCGCGTGCCGGTCGCCATCCTCGTCTTCAATCTCCTCGCGGGAGGGCTCGTGGCCGCGGTCTTCGTGCTCGCGCGCGACACCACTGGACGGCCCGGTCTCGCGGCGACCCTCGCCCTCGGATTCGCCCTCCTGCCTCCCTTCCTCTTCTATGGCTACCAGTTCTACCCGGAGATGCCCGGCGCGCTCGTGATGGCCGTCGTCTTCCATCGGCTCGTCTTCGTCCCGGATTGGACGCCACGCGGCGTCTGGGCAACGGGGCTTCTCCTCGCCGTCCTGCCCTGGCTGCACCAGAAGTTCCTGCCCGTCTGGATCGTCCTCGTCCTGGCCGCGGCCTGGCGCCTGCGCGGCGCGCCGCGCGCCCACTGGGCGGCCCTCCTCGTCCCTCAGGCGGTCACGCTCTACCTGACCGCGCTCTACAACTTCGCGATCACCGGCAGCGTGCGCCCGGACGCGCTCTTCCTGGCCTGGGGGCCGGGCGGTGTCACGTCGGCTCGCCTCGGGCAGGGATTCCTGGGGATCCTCTTCGACGCGCGCTACGGCATCCTGCCCTACGTCCCGATCTTCCTCGTCGCGGGCGCGGGAGAGCTTCTCGGCGGACTCCGGCGCTTCGCGCTCGTCGTCCCCGCGGCCGTCGTCTACTACCTGACTGTGGCTTCCGCCGACAACTGGGCGGGAGCCGTGTCGAACCTGGGCCGCTACTTCATGCCGCTCGCCCCGCTCGCGGTCGCCCTCGTTGCCCTGGCCATCGATCGAATGCGATCGAAGCGAGGCGCGCTCGCCCTCGTCCTCATCCTCGCGGTGTTCTCGGCGCTCTTCGCCGCGGCGCTCTTCGCGGACCCGCACGCGGCCAACGACTCGGCGGTGCTGCTGGCCAAGAGCACCTTCGCGGACGGCAACCAGTACGTCCCGAACCTCCACCTGCGCGAGTGGAGCGAGGCCGCTCCCGGCCTCTGGGCCCGCGTCGTCGTCTGGGTGCTCCTCGTCTCGGCTCTCGCGGTGTGGTGGGCGTACGGAGTCGCCCGCGACCGGTGGGTCGGATCGCCGGCCCGGACGCTCGTCGTCGTGCTGGCGGTGCTGCTCGGCGCCGGCTTCCTGCTCGAACGGTGGCCGTCTCCCGAGACGGCCCCTCGCTTCCACGAGTCGATCGAGATCGGGCCGGACGCGACGGTGTTCCTCGACGGACCGGCGACCGTGCAGGACCATCAGGCCGTGCTGCGCGCGGGAGAGACCCGGCTCACCGTGCGCTCGACGACTCCCCGCACCGCGATACGAGCGGTGCTGGGCGGGCGCGGGGTGCTGCGGGCGGGCACGGCGCCGCCGATCCCGGCACGTCCCGCGGGGGCGATCGTGGCCCTCCCAGTAGAGTCCCGGCACATCCTGCAGGACGCGGAGGGACGCGCGGAGTACTTCTCGGAGGCCAGGCTCCGCGTCGAGGGTGAGCTGGTGCTGCGCTTCGGCGAAGCCGACTCGGGTCCGCGAGAGTGACGAGCAACGCCCTGGGAGATCCGGCGCATCGGATCCGGTAGACGCACTGGCCGGTTTTCGGCTAGCCAGGCTCGATATCTGGAGGGCACGGCCGCTAAAGCCCTCTTCGAGAGTCGCTTACGAACATCCCAATCGAGGCATGCCGATTGCTCTGTTCGGGCGGGGATGCGGCTTGGCCGATCGTCCACCATGGAGGGGTCTACAATGTCCGCCCTAGCCGGAAGGCGCAGTGTATAGCAGCGTTCTGGAAGGGGAGGGCCCGTCCTGGGTGACCAGGGCCTCTTCTCGGCTCGCCTCCCTGCTCACCGCCGTCGCGATCGTGTCCGGAACGGCTCACGCCGCCACCTGGACCGTCGACACCACGGGCGATGGAAACGACGCAAGCATAGGGGACGGGATCTGTCAGACCGCGGTGGCGAAGTGCTCCCTCCGCGCGGCCATCCAGGAAGCGAACTTCGCGGCCGGAACCGACACGATCAACTTCGCCATCTTGCCCGCCGGCGCCAAGACGATTGTGTTGGGCTCGCCTCTGCCCACGATCACGAGCCCCGTGATCATCGACGGGACCACCCAGGGGGGCTTCGCCGCACAGCCCATCATCGTCATAGACGCCACTAGCAATGGCGCCACCGCCGTGCTCGACCTGCAGCCCGGCAGCGGCGGGAGCACGATCCGCGGACTCGTCATCAACCGTTGCCCAGGGGACGGCATCCACCTGAACACGTCGAACAACGTCATCGCCGGGAACTACCTGGGAACGAACCTGGCCGGCACCGCGGCGGGGCCCGGCAACGGAAACGGCATAGTCATCAGCGCCCCCGGCGCGTCCGCGGCGAACAACAACCGCATCGGAGGCACCACCGCCGCCGACCGCAACGTCATCTCGGGCAATAGCGTCGATGGCATCCAGATCAACGGGGGCACGGGCGGGGACGCGAACAACGTCGTCCAGGGCAACTACATCGGCCTGGACCGGACCGGCACCGTGGCCGTGCCCAATGGCGGCCAGGGGATCTCCGTGTTCGGGACCCTGAACACGAACAACCTGATCGGCGGCGACGCGTCGACGCCAGGCGCCGGCAACGTGATCTCCGGCAACAGCGGCGAGGGAATCCGGCTTGTCAATGCCGGCACCACGGGCACGCGCATCCAGGGCAACAACATCGGCACCAGGTTCGACGGCACGGGCAGCGTCCCGAACAGCGTCGCCGGCGTCCGCCTCATGACTTCGACCGCGAACAACACCATCGGGGGCACCGCGGCCGGCGCGGGCAACCTCATCACCAACAACAACCCGAGCAGCACCGTCGGCCAAGGAGGGGTCATTCTCGACAGCACCGCGGGCAACGGCAACGCGATCCTGGGGAACACGATCGTGGCGAACGGCGGTCTCGGCATCGATCTGGCCAAGGACGGCGTCACCGCGAACGACGCGGGCGACGTGGACGGCGGCCCGAACGACCGGCTGAACTTCCCGCTGCTCACGGCCATCTACCCGAACGCGGGGACGCTGACCGTGTACTTCCAGCTCGACGTTCGGCCGCAGCCGGTGTCCTACCCGGCGGCCTACCGGATCGAGTTCTTCAAGAACCCGTCGGGGGCGGACCCGAGCACCTTCGGGGAAGGGCAGGTCTTCGCCGCCTCGCGGAACGTGACCGTCCCCGCCGCGGGGCCGATCAACTTCAATCACGCGTTCCCGGGAGTGGCGGGGGACGTGATCACGGCCACTGCGACGTTCTGCACGGACGGAGCGGCGTGCACGACTTTCGGGAGCACGTCCGAGTTCTCGAAGGCCATGACCGTAACCGCCACCGCGGTCACGCTGCTGTCGTTCGGCGCGGAGGGACGAGACGGGGCGGTGGATCTCTCCTGGACCACGGCCTCCGAGCTCTCCAATCTCGGGTTTCACCTGTATCGGGCGGAGGCGGCGGGAGGCCCGCTCACCCGGATCACTTCCAGCCTGATTCCCGGGCTGGGTTCGTCGCCCACCGGACAGAGCTACGCGTACCGGGACTCCGGGCTCGTCAACGGCCGGGCCTACTACTACTTTTTGGAGGACATCGAAACCACGGGGCGGACGGAGCGACATGGTCCGGTGTCGGCGGTACCCGGCCCGACCGGCGGTGCGTCCGATGATCCGCCGCGCGCAAAGCGTGGCGAGGGGACGAGCTACGGAGATCCGTCTTCGGTGGTGCTGCGGGAGCTGGAGCGGAGCCCGAGCCACGTGGTGCTGGAGCTTCGGACCGGCGGCTTCGTGGCTTCCTCCGACGAGGACGGACGCGTGCGCCTCTCGGTTCCCGGGTTCGAGAGCGTGAGCCGGCCGGGAGAGCCCTCGCTCCCGACGCGGCGGGCTCTGGTGGCGGCGGCCGCGGGCCGGAGAGTTCACCTGACTTCCGTCCTCGCGTCGGACGAGCTGCGCTTTCCCGGGCTTCGACCGGTGAGCCAGGGCGCTCGCGGAATCGAGGTGAGCGAAGACGGAACGGTTCGCCCTTCCGAGGAGAAGCGCCGGGAAGGGCCTGCGTTCGAGGGACTCTTTCCCGAACCATCGGCACGTCTCCTCGGGACCTCGTTCCAGGGAGAGACCAAGAAGGCGGAAGTCCTTCTCTGCCCGCTGCGCTGGGATGGGAACGGGCTCAAGCTCGCGCGACGTCTCCTGGTGCGCCTGGAATTCGCCGGCGTGGAAGGACGGGAGACCTCGCGAGGAGGGTCGCGTGGAAGACGCCGGGTCGAGCGTCCCAGCCACGCCCAGCGCGGAGTCATCGCCCAGATCACGGTGAAAGAGCGGGGTCTCCACCGTGTGGACTACGAGGACGTATTCCCGCCGACCGGGTCGCGCCCTTCTCGAGCAATTCCCGCGTCGAGCCTTCGCCTGTCGCGGCAGGGTGTGAACGTGGCGTTCCACCTGGAGCCGTCGGGGGCGCCCTTCGGGCCCGGGTCTTCGCTGTACTTCCTGAGCGAGGGGTCTTCGCTGAACCCCTACGCGGACGCGGCATACGAGCTGGAGACGAGCATGGGCGGGCTCTCGATGACAGAGGAGACGCTGTCTCCTTCGGCGTCGACGCCGGTCCTGGAGTACTTGAAGACGGTGCGAGAGGAAGAGAACCACTACTACCAGGCCGGCCTCCTCGACGCGCCGGACCTGTGGCAGTGGGACCTCGTGGTCTCCCCGGGGAGCAAGGCTTTCCCTTTCGCCACGGAGGTGCTCGCGGCATCGTCGGTGCCGGGTCGCCTCACGGTCGTGCTTCAGGGGGCGAGCGACTTCCCGGGCGTGCTGGACCATCACGTCAAGGTGAGCGTGAACGGTGTGCTCGTCGGGGAAGCGACGTGGGACGGAGCCACGGAAAAGACGATGGAGATGGACGTTCCTTGCGAAGCGTTCCTGGAAGGAGGGAACAGCCTCCTCATCGAGAACGTGGGGGACGCGGGGGCTTCCTCTTCGATGGTGTTCATGAACCGGTTCACGGTGACCTACGCCCGCCGTTTGCTGGCGGACGGAGGGACTCTCGAGGGTCATTTCGCAGCGACGGGCCTTGCGGAGATAGCAGGCGCTTCCGCTTCGAGCTTCGTCCTGGATACGACGGGGGTTCCACGGTGGCTCCGCGGAGCGAGCGCGATCCCGACTGGCCTCGGCGTCGCCGTGGAGGCGGGACGGAGCTACCTCGTCACGTCGAGCGTCCTGCGTCCCGCGGTGAAGCGCCTCTGTCCGAGCGGCCTGAAGAGCCCCGCGAACCAGGCGGACTACCTGCTCGTGGGACCCCAGGCCTTCCTCGCCGCGGCCCAGCCGCTCCTCGACCTCCGGGAAAGCCAGGGTCTCCGGACGAAGGCGGTAGCCCTCGATGAGATCTACGAGCAGTTCGGTCACGGAGAGGTGTCTCCCCAGGCGATCAAGGAGTTCCTGGAGTACGCGTATCACTCCTGGGCTGCCCCTTCCCCGCGCTATGTGCTCCTCCTGGGGGATGCGAGCTACGACCCCAAGGACAACCTGCAGACGGGAGTGAAGGACTGGCTGCCCGGGTTCCCGGTGAAGACGAGCTATATCTGGACGGTGTCGGACCCCGCGTATGCCTCGGTGAACGGCGAGGATCTTCTTCCCGACCTCGCCATCGGGAGACTGCCGGCGGGAAGTGTCGACGAGGCTCGGAGGATGGTCGAGAAGATACTGGCCTACGAGAGCCGCGGCGGAGGCCTCGACGGATCCGCCGTTCTCGTCGCGGACAACGCGGACCTCGGCGGAAACTTCCAGGCGAACGCGGACGAGATCGCCTCGACTCTACTGGCCTCGCGGAACCCCGAGAAGATCTACTACTCGGTGGAGGGCGCGGGCACCCGCGCGAAGATCCGGGACGCCTTCGACGGCGGGGCGTCCCTGATGAGCTACGTGGGCCACGGAGCGACCGCGGTGTGGGCCTCCGAGAACATCTTCAACGACCAGGACGTCGCCTCGCTTCAACCCCAGCCCCAGCAGCCGCTGCTCCTCACCCTGAAC
>JBKPBQ010000141.1:0-5413 GCA_046726955.1 Acidobacteriota bacterium | reverse complement strand
GGCGGCGGGCGAGCGTCCGGCGCTCGTCCTCGTGAACCGCAAGGGAGCGAGCCTCTTCCTGACGATCGAGCAGCCGAAGGCGTAGCAACCGCAGGTCAGTACCCGAAGGTTCCGCTAACTCATTGCAGAGCGGCGCCTTCGGGTCGTAGCCCTTTCGCCGTACTTATCTCACAGCGCCCGTCGAGCGGACTTCCGTAGGATGATCGGATGATCAACCGCTCGACGGGCATCGTCGCAACTCTGTGCATCGTCGGACTCCTCGGCTCGTCGTCGGCGCGAGGCCAGAGCCTGGCTGACGCCGCCGCCAAAGAGAGGGAGCGGCGCCGCAAGGCCGCCGAGTCCACCGTCCCGGCCTCCCCCGCCTCCCCCGCCAAGGCCGCGCCCGTGGCCGGCGGCGCACCCACGGAGGTCCACACCGAGTCGTGGTGGCGGTCGCACTCCCGCACCCACCGCGAAGCCGTCGCCGATGCCGAGGCCCAGGTGAAGTACTACCAGGCCCGGATCGACGAGGCCAAGGCGCCGCAGCCGTCCGCGACGGATTCGACGCAGCCGGCCGCGCCGCCGCGCGTCATGACCGAAGCGGAGAAGCGCGAGGCCGAGGCCTCGCTCGCCACCGCCCAGAGACAGCTCGCCGCGGCCCGCAAGCAGATGCAGGACCTCGAGGACCAGGCACGGCGGGAGCAGGTGCCGGCGGAGTGGCTGCGCTGATATCTTAGGGGGCATGAGTCGCCGCCCGAGGCGACGCGGCCCCCGCGTCCTGCTGCTCGTCCTCGCCGCGTCCGCCGCGTGGACGCCGCTCTTCGGGGGTGGTGGCGACTGGGAGGCGGCTCCCGTCCTCGACGCCTCGGTGCTCCCCCCCGCGAGCTCGTCCACGGTCCCGCTCACGACGTGGAGAAGCGGGTCACGACGGACGACCTCCTCCAGCACTTCACGATCCGCTCCACCTTCGGCCCCTTCGAGGTCGACGGCCGCGAGATGCTGGAGATCCGGGTGCGCGAGGTCTACGCGATCTCCCGCCTCGACGCCGTGAGCAAGACCTCGGTCTTCGCGAAGGCCTTCGCGGAGTCGGCCTCGGGTACCTACGCCTCGCTCAAGCGCGTCGTGGATCGGCCGAAGGAAACCGCGGAGGCGGTGCCGGCGGGAGCCAGCCGCTTCCTGAAGCGGGCCTACCGCATGGCCCAGAAGGGCGTCGACCAGGGAAAGGACGCGCTCGTCACGGACGAGCGGGAGAAGGCGGCGGCGGAGAAGGAGAAGGCGGCGCGCGTCGAGCAGGGGCTACCCGCGGAGAAGACGACGGAGGAGAAGGCGCGGGCGGCGGCGGGCACGGCGGGCCACGCGGCGAAATCCGTCTTCGGGTACGAGAGGACGCGGCGCGAGTGGGCGAAGAAGCTGGAGGTCGACCCCTACACCACGAACGCCGTGCTCTCGAAGAAGCTCGACGACGTCGCGTGGGCGGCGTTCGCGGGGGGCATGGGCTTCAACGTGGTCCTTCCCCCGGTGCCGCTCCTCGGTACGGTGAAGACGGTGAGCGGTCTCGCCTGGGACCTGCCGCCCGAAGACGTGGAGGCGAGGAACGAACAGAAGATGGCGGCGATGGGCGTCCCCAAGGAGACGCGGAAGGATCTCTTCGCGAGCCGCCACTTCCCGCCCCCGCTGGAGATCGCCCTCGTGGACGGCCTCGAGTCGCTGGACGGGACGGCGGACCGGGCCTCCGCGGTGGCGTGGGCCGCGACCTCGGAATCGGAAATCGACGCGCGCTGGTGCGTGGCCGCGGTGCGCATCCTCGGCCGCTACCGCGAGACGAAGGAGCCGCTCGCCCGCCTCTTCGTCTCCGGCGACACGCTGGTCGGCGTGGACCGCTCGGGAAGCTGGATCGTTCCGTTGCCCGTCGAGACGCTCGCCTGGACCGAGGAGGCGCTCGCCCAGGTCCCGGCGGCGGACGGGGCGCCGGCCCGGCGCGAGCTGTGGCTGCTGGGAACGGCGACGCCCCGAGCCCGCAAGGAGCTCGAGACCCGGGGCTGGACGGTCCGGGAGAGCGTCCTCGGCGCGAGCTCCTAGCGCAGGACTAGGCCCGCGCTTCCCAGCCCTTCGCCCGTTCCACCGCCCTCTTCCAGCCGGCGCGCAGCTCCTGTGCGCGCTCGCGGGGCAGCTTCGGGTCGAAGACCCGGTCCACGCGCCGCTGGCGGCCGAGCTCGTCGACGTTCTTCCAGTAGCCGACGGCGAGGCCGGCGAGGTAGGCCGCGCCGAGCGCCGTCGTCTCGGTCACGACGGGCCGGGCGACGGGCACGCCGAGCAGATCCGCCTGGAACTGCATGAGCAGGCCGTTCGCGGAAGCTCCCCCGTCCACGCGCAGCTCGGAGAGCCGCACTCCCGCGTCGGCCTCCATGGCGTCGAGGAGATCGGCCACCTGGTAGGCGATCGACTCGAGCGCGGCGCGGGCGACGTGGCCAGCGCTGGTGCCTCGCGTGAGGCCGACGAGAGCGCCTCTCGCGTAGGCGTCCCAGTGGGGCGCGCCCAGGCCGGCAAACGCGGGAACGAGGAAGGCTCCGCCGTTGTCGGGGACGCTCAGCGCGAGGGCCTCGACCTCGGGCGACGAGCGGATGATCCCGAGCCCGTCGCGAAGCCACTGCACGACCGCTCCTCCCACGAAGACGCTGCCCTCGAGCGCGTACTCGAGCCGCGCCGAGCGCTTCCAGGCGACGGTGGTGAGGAGCTTGTGCTTCGACGCCGGCGCCTTCTCGCCCGTCATCTGCAGCATGAAGCAGCCGGTGCCGTACGTGTTCTTGGTGAGGCCGGGCGACGTGCAGAGCTGGCCGAAGAGAGCCGCCTGCTGGTCGCCCGCGACGCCCGCGAGCGGCGTGCCTGCGAGGCCCAGCTTCGTCGTGACCTCACCGAGGACCTCGCTCGAGGCGCGCACCGCGGGCAGCACCGTGCGGGGCACGCGGAGGAGCTGGAGGAGCTCCTCGTCCCAGTCCCCCTCGTGGATGTCGAAGAGGAGCGTGCGCGAGGCGTTGCTGGGATCGGTCGCGTGGAGGGCGCCGCCGGTCAGGTTCCAGAGGAGCCAGGTGTCCACGGTGCCGAACGCGAGCTCGCCCTTCTCGGCCCGCGCGCGGGCGCCCGGCACGTTGTCGAGGATCCAGGCGATCTTCGTGCCGGAGAAGTAGGGATCGAGCACGAGGCCGGTCTTCTCGCGGACGACCGGCTCCGCCCCTTCCGACTTGAGCCGCTCGCAGAGGTCGGCGGTGCGGCGGTCCTGCCAGACGATCGCGTTGTGGATGGGCTGGCCGCTCGCGCGGTCCCAGACGATCGTGGTCTCGCGCTGGTTCGTGATGCCCACGGCGGCCACGTCGCGCGGTGTCATCCCCGCCCGGCCCAGGGCTTCCACCGCCACGGAGATCTGGGACGTCCAGATGTCCGCCGGGTCGTGCTCCACCCAGCCCGCGCGCGGGAAGATCTGGGGGAACTCGCGCTGGGCCACGGCGCGGATCTGGCCGCCCTCGTCGAAGACGATGGCGCGCGAGCTCGTGGTTCCCTGGTCGAGGGCGAGGACGGAGGCCAAGGCTAGGTCCGGCAGGCCTTGGGATCGCCGCTCTCGAGCCCCTTGCGCAGCCACTGCACGCGCTGCTCCGACGAGCCGTGCGTGAACGACTCGGGCTGGACGTAGCCCTGCGTCTGGCTCTGGAGGCGGTCGTCGCCGATGGCCGCGGCGGCACGCAGGCCCTCTTCCACGTCGCCCGGCTCCAGGAGGTTCTGGTCCTTGTTGGCGTGGTTGGCCCAGACCCCGGCGAAGCAGTCCGCCTGCAGCTCGAGCGCGACCGAGTAGCGGTTGGCTTCCTCCTGCGAGCGGGCGCCGCGCTGCGCGTTCGTGACCTGGTCCGCGATGCCCAGCAGGTTCTGCACGTGGTGCCCCACCTCGTGGGCGATCACGTAGGCCTGCGCGAAGTCGCCGGGGGCGCGGAAGCGCCGGGCGAGCTCGTCGAAGAACGAGAGGTCGATGTAGACCTTCTGGTCGGCGGGACAGTAGAAGGGACCGGTCGCCGCGGACGACATCCCGCAGGCGGAGGGCACGGACTGCGTGAAGAGCACGAGCTTGGGGGGACGGTAGGTCCGGCCCGACTGGGAGAGGATCTTCGTCCACTCGTCCTCGGTGCTCGCGAGAACGACCGACGCGAACTTGCCGAGATTGTCGGCGGGAGGGCCCGCCGATTCCGGAGGAGGTGCGTTCTGCTGCGTCACCTCCTGCACGAGCCCCACGAGCTGCAGGATCCGGGCGGGGTCCTGCCCCGTGAGCGCGGCGATCACGAGGGCGATCAGGACGCCCCCGCAGCCGAGTCCCGCACCGCGTCCGAACCTCGCTCCTCGGACGTCCTCGACGTTGTCGCTCTCGCGCTGTCCTTCGATGCGCATGGCCCGTCTCCTTCCGGTGCCGGGGAACGCGGCCCTCGCCCCGTCGCCGTGCCTGCGAGCGGCGGGCAGTCTATCACGCGGGCTCCGAGGAGCCGTCCCCGGTTCGCGAACTCCCCGACTTATACTCGGTTTCCGTAGCAAGAGGGAGGCCAACAATGCTCAAGGGATTCCGCGACTTCATCGCTCGCGGCAACGTGGTGGACCTCGCGGTGGGTGTGATCATCGGCGCCGCCTTCAGCGGGATCGTGGACTCGCTCGTGAAGGACCTCATCACCCCGCTCTTCGGCCTGGTCGGCGGGCAGCCCGACTTCTCCGCGTACAGGGCGGGTCCGGTAGCCATCGGCAACTTCGTGAACGCCATCCTGAGCTTCCTGATCAAGGCCGCCGGCCTCTACTTCCTGATCATCCTCCCCTTCAACAAGCTCGCGTCGCGCATGGCCGCCGCCGCGCCGCCGCCCACGACCACGGAGGTGCTGCTCACCGAGATCCGCGACCTCTTGAAGAAACGACCAGCCTAGAGTTGCCCACCGGAAGTCGTGTGGCTCCAAGGCGCGCGCGCCTCGCGGTAGCGCGCCACTGTTGGCGCTCGTCCACGCTTCGCGTCGGACTCGCGCCTTCGCTCGGCTGGCCCTCCGGGCTCGCCTCGGGTCCGATGAATGCCGATGGCGAGCGCAGCGCTTGCGACGGGCTCGCCCAGGCCGGAGCGCGCGGAGCGAGTGCCGCGCGCCCCTGCCGGCACACGACTTCGGTTACGAGACACTGACCGGTCTCGCGGCGAGCGTGTGGTACTGTCCGGGAGTGACGCCGCGAGGCCTCCCCGCCGTCGCGCTCGTGGTCGCGCTCGCCTCGTCGTGCCGGCCGGCCCCGCCGGCCGCGTCGCCCGAGCCGACAACGACACCGACGCCCGCTCCGTCTCCCCACGTGAACGCGTCGACGCCTCCGGGTCCCGCTCCGGAGGGCATGGCGTGGATCCCCGGGGGGACGTTCTGGATGGGCGGACCCGAGC
>JBKPBQ010000140.1:0-6705 GCA_046726955.1 Acidobacteriota bacterium | reverse complement strand
CGTGGATACGGGGCGCAACGGCTACAGCGCTACGTTCGCCGCCGCCTACGCCGTGCGCGCCCGGCCCGGCGCGCCCGTCTCGGCGCCATGCACGTGGAAAGAGGTCGAGTCGGGCGAGGTCCTTCCCCGGAGCTTCACGCTGCGCACGATGGCCGCGCGCGTCGAACGCGCCGGCGATCCGTGGGCCGGCATGGCCCGGCGCGCGCGCTCGCTGACCGCCGCCATGGAGGGGATGAAGCGGGTCTAGCGGGCCGCGATCGAGAGCGGTCGACAGGAAACGGTTCCCAACCATCAGTGAATGTGTAAAGGCACGCTCTGGGAAATCACATACGCCTACGAGCCTGAATATCGACGACGCCCTCCTGAAGGAAGCGGTCAAGCTCTCCGGTAAGAGGACCAAGAGCGCGGTGGTGAACGCCGCGCTGGCGGAGTTCGTCTCGCGACGCAAACAGAGACGGATCCTCGAGCTCTTCGGAAAGCTGGAATGGGATTCCAGATTCGATTACAAGAAGATGCGAAAGCGCACGTGACCATGCTGGTCGACACTTTGGCGTGGTCGGTCGCGCTCAGTCGGCAGTGAGGATCACAGAGCCTTGACGGAGCTGAGCCGCTACCTCTTCCTGCTCGGTGGGGTGCCCTTCCTGTTCTTGGGGATCGCTACCGCGTGCTTCTTGTCGTCGGGCGTACTGCGGCTTCTTGCCGGCTGAACGCCTGGGTACAGCCTGAATCCCTTGCCATGACTGTCATCGACCTCCAATCCGAACCGCTCGATCCGATCCGGGCCTACGAATCATTGGGTGCGTGGTCGTCCGAGATCGCGAACGGCAGTGGTGAGGCGCACGTCCACGTCGTTCGAATGGGAGCCGGTGGCGTCATCGGTCCTCACGAGGACGCGCTGATCAAGGCACCAGCGTCAGGAACAGGAACGCCGCGAAGATCACGAGGTGTACCGCGCCCTGCATGAGGTGCGTGCGGCCGGTGCCCAACGTGATGGTGCTGACCGCGAAGGCGAGCACCAGCAGGACGAGGTCTTTCGGGTCGAGCCCGAGCACCAGGGGCAGATCCAGCAACCGCGACGTCAACGCCACTGCGGGGATCGTCAGCCCGATGCAGGCCAGCGCGGAGCCGAGCGCGAGGTTCATGCTGGTCTGAAGCCGGTTCGCGAGGGCGGCGCGCACTGCGGCCATGGCCTCGGGCAGCAGCACGAGTGCCGCGATCGCGACGCCGATCACCGCGGGCGGCGCTCCCGCCGCTTCCACCGCGGCCTCGATGGAAGGCGAGAGCACCTTGGCGAGACCTACGACCGCCACGAGCGACACGAGGAGGAGCGCGAAGCTCAGCCACGCCTCGCGGAGGGTGGGCGGCGCGGCATGGGCGCTCTCGTCGCTCGCCCCCTCCACGGGCAGGAAGTAGTCGCGGTGTCGGACCGTCTGCACGAACACGAACACCGCCCAGAGCGAGAGCGAGGCGAGCGCGGTGAAGGCGAGCTGGGGCTTCGTGTAGCGCGGCCCGACCGCCGAGGTCGTGAAGACGGGAAGGATCAGCACCATCGTGGAGAGCGTGACGAGGGCGGCGAGGGCCGGCCCCGACCCCTCGATGCGGAAGGACTGCTCGCGGTGGCGCAGCGCACCCGCGAGCACACACAGACCCACGACCCCCGTGCAGATGATCATCACCGCCGCGTAGACCGAGTCGCGAGCGAGCGCGGCCTTGTCCGGCCCGCCCGCGAGCATCATCGACACGACGAGGGCCACCTCGATCACCGTGACCGCGAGCGCGAGCACCAGCGTACCGAAGGGCTCACCCACGCGGTGCGCCACGACCTCCGCGTGGTGCACGGCGGCGATCACGACCGTCATCAACGCCGCCGCGCAGGCCAGGGTCAGGATGGGATGCCGCGGCAGGACGAGCGCGGCCCCCAGCAGCAGCGCCGAAGCGACGGGGACCGCGAGCGTCCAGTCCAGACCGCGAACCTTCACGCCAGGAAATCCACCTTCCCGGTGGCCAGGTCGTACATCGCGCCCGTGACGCGAATCGTCCCCTTCTTCTCGAGGTCGGCGAGGATCGGGCTCCGCCGGCGGAGGTTGTCGAGCGCCACCACGACGTTCGTCTTCGCCACCGCGTCCACGTAGGCCGGGTTCTTGCTCGACTTCTCGCCGGCGAACGTCGTCGCGGTGATCGCGGGCTTGATCCGGGCGAGAAGCCCGGTGAGGTTGCCCATCTCGACGTCGTCGATCGCGCCCTTCACCGCGCCGCAGGCCGTGTGCCCAAAGATGACGACTGCCTTCGCTCCGGCGACGGCGCAGGCGAACTCCATGCTCCCGAGGAGGTCGTCGTTCACGACGTTGCCGGCGATCCGCGCGTTGAACGTGTCGCCGATGCCCACGTCGAAGAGGATCTCGCCGGGGGCGCGGGAGTCGACGCAGCCGAGCACGACCGCGGCGGGATACTGGCCGGGAGCGCTCGACCGCTGCTGGGCCAGGTAATCGCGCGACGTCATCTTGCCGGCACGGAAGCGCTCGTTTCCCTTCTTCATCTCGTCGGTGACCTGGTCCGGGGTCATCCGGTCGCGCTCTTCCTTCGTCAGCGTCGCGCTCAGGGTCGGGACCTGAGCGAAGGAACGCCCCGCGGAAGCGACGACCCAGGCCCCGACGGCGGTACCTACGAAGCTGCGGCGGCCCATGTATCGTTCCGGTGCGACGAGCTTGGGGCTGCAAGTCATGGCTTTTGCTCCTTTGGCGGCGGATGAGTGATGACGGAAGTGTGACGATCTGCCTCTCGGTGTCTCCGCGGAGAAGAGGCCGGGATCATAGCCCTACCAGCTGCCCGCGCCGAACTCGACGACATAGCCGATCTGGTCGAAGCTCCAAAGGTGTTTTCTCACGACACGACTTTTCCGCGCGACGCGACTCGTCTACGCCGTCAGTTCCTGGGTGCCGGTCGGAAATCCAGGTCCTGGTAGTCGAAGCTGAAGTCCGCGAGCGGCGAGACCGCCTTCATGCCGATGCGGTCGACGGCGCCGTCCGCCTTCAGCGCGAACGTCACGTAGGCCGGCTCGATCAGCGGATCGCGCCAGTCGACGCGAAACGTGTCGTACTGCCAGTGCTTCAGCTCGCCCGTCATGCCGGGCGTCTGCTCGAAGTCCACCGTCAGCCGGCCCTCGTGGTGCGCGATCGCAATCGGCCCGTACCAGGCGTCGGCGAACTCGCCGGCGTAGCGCTCGAGCGGCAGCGACGGGCCGACTCGCGCCGGCGTGCTCGTCTGCTGCTTCAGGGCGGCCACCGCCCGCTCGTCGCGCTGACGCACCACCTCCTGCCAGGCGGCCGCCCAGTCGTAGCGGGGCTGGTCGAGGTAGTGGTCGAGCAGCTCGTACGCGATCCCGAGCGCGGCTTCGCCGTCCTCGCAGTTGATCATCACGGAGAAGCCGACGTTCCGCTCGGGGACGAGGACGATGATGGCCTGTGCGCCGAACACGGCTCCGCTGTGCATCACGAGCCGGCGGCCACGATAGTCCCGCTCGTTCCACCCGAGCGCGTAGCCGTTGAATTGTGGCGTGGCCGCCGCCGTGGGGCCCGGCGAGGCATTGATCGGCAGGTGCACACGCGGCGTCCACATCTGCCGAGAGGCCGCTTCGCTGAACAGCCGTCCCGAGCCTTCGGGGAACGCTCCGCGCGCGAGCTGGATCGCGATCCAGCGGCCCATGTCGTTGGCGCTGGCCGCGACTCCCCCGGCAGGCGCGGCGTTCTGGCCGAGCTCGGGATCGAACTCGGCCCGTCCGCTGTCGTCGAGCGCTCGTTGCGTGCCCATGCCGTGCATCGGGCCATCGCGGCGCGCGTGCGGCCAGGCGCGATTGCTCGTCGCTCGGCGCTCGATACGGTCGGAAGTCGCCGTTCGCATGCCGGCGGGGACGAGGACGTCCTCGCGCACGAAGCGCTCCCAAGTCTTGCCGCTGACCTCCTCGATGAGCTGGCCCGCGACGACGTAGAGGACGTTGTCGTAGGCGTAGGCGCTGCGGAAGCTCGTCGCCGGCCGGATGTACCGCAGGCGCCGCACGGTCTCGGCGCGGCTCCGCGTCGAGCGCGGCACGAACATCAGGTCGCCGGCGCCGAGGCCGAGCCCGCTGCGATGCACCAGGAGATCGACCAGCGTCATCTCGCGCGTGACCCATGGGTCGTACATCTGGAACCACGGGACGTGCTCGGTGACCCGGTCGTCCCAGCCGATCTTTCCGCGGTCCACCAGCACAGCCAGCGCGGCGGTCGTGAACGCCTTCCCGACGGAGCCGAGCTGGAAGATCGTGTCCGCGTCGACGGGCGCGCTCTCGCCCAGCTGCCGAACCCCGTAACCGCGCGCCAGGGTCAGGCGGCCCTGCTCCACGATCGCCACGGCGAGGCCGGGAACGCCGACGGCCGATCGGATCTGCTCGACACGGGCGTCGAAGCCCTCGGGAGGATCGGCCCGCGCAGCGACGGCGAGACCCCAGGCTGCGGCGGCCACTGCGGCCGCCGTCACTCTCCGCGTCATGACGGCTCTCTACCCCGCGAGCTGACGATCAGCAGGGTGCTGAAAAAGCAGCCTTCGAAAGCCGCGCGCGCTGCCGCGCGCCGCGTGAGGACACTTTTCAGCACCCTGCTCTAGGAGCCCCAGAACCTCGTGCCGATGGACAGTCCGATCGTCCGCGGCCGGATCAGGCTCAGCCCGAGCGCACCATTGGGAAGGGGGCCGGCCGTGCCGATGCTCGTGACACCCATGTCGTTCGTCAGGTTCTTTCCGTAGAGCTCGATGGACCACTTGCCGATGTAGGCGCCGGCGCGGAGATTCAGCGTCACGTAGCTGTCCGCCCGACGGATGCTGCCGTCGGCCGCCCGGTTGTCGAACTCGACGGTCCGATCGCCCGTGTAACCGAGGCTGGCGCCGACGTAGGCGCGCGACCGGCCCTTCACCGTCCATTCGTAGTCGGCGTTGAGCCCGAAGCTCCATTCCGGCACGTAGGGCAGCGGATCGCCGTCCTTCCCGCCGACGACGGGATCGGTGTCTTCCGTGAGCTTGGCGTTCGTGTACGCGGCGTTCGCGGAGAACGCCAGGCCGCTCGTGGGGAAGACGCTGCCCGCTAGCTCGAAGCCCTTGCTCACGGCGGTTCCGCCGTTGCCGTTGATTCCGAAGCCGTTCACCACGAGGAACAGCTGGATGTCTTCCCAGTCGAGGTAGTAGCCGCTGAAGTCGAACGAGAACTTGTCGGCCGGGCCGCCGCCCGCCTTGAGGCCGAGCTCGTAGCTCCTCAGGCGGTCAGAGTCGTAGGTCCTGGGAACCTCGGCCGGCACCCCCGGCGGAAGCACGTTGGGTCCGCCCGCCCGAAACCCCGTGGCGATGCGACCGTAGATCGAGGAGCTCTTCCCCAGCGCGAGCCGCGGCGCGAAGGAATACGTGAAGGGGGTCTCCGAGGATTTCACGTCCTCGAACTTGACGGATCCGCCGGCCAGGGGGCCGCTGGAGTTCTGCGATGCGTCCTGCTTGTTGTGGCTCAGGCGGCCGCCGAACGCGAGATCCAGGCGGGGCGTGACGTGCCAGGTGGCGTTCGCGAACCCGGCGATCTCCTCGTAGTTCGAGTCCAGCGAGACATCGGCGAGCGTGGGGATGCCCGCGGCCACGTTGTCCGTGCCGGCTTCGACGGCGTTTATCTTCTGCTTGATGGCCGAGTTTTCGTTCGTGTAATAGGCGCCCGCCAGCCAGTCGAAGGACGTGCTCTTCGGTGAGACGAGGCGCAGCTCCTGCGTGAACTTGTCGGTGCTGGTCGTCTGCGGCAGCACCGCGCTCAGAGGTCGCGAGCGCGCATCGCCGAAGAGAGCGGTGACGAGCGAGGCGAGCGGTGGACCACCCGTCAGGTTGGTCGCGATCGCTAGATCGAGCTGGAAGTCCGCCTCGAACGTGCCGTAGCTCGTGATGGACTCGAGGTTGGCGGGGCCCACGTTCCAGTCGATCGTGCCGCTGTAGACGCGGTACTTCGTGTCGTTGGTCTCCGATTGGTAGCTCGACTGTACCGGAGTGCTGTGGAGCGGCTGGAGGGTGGCGGGGTCGGCGTCGACCGCGCTGGAAGCGTCGCTGTCGATGTTCTGGATCTGGGTCGCGAGGTTCACCGAGAACTTGTCGGAAGGCTTGATGAGCGCGGCGAAGCGCCCTCCGAACCGATCGACCGAGTTGAGACCGTCCACGATCCGCGTGCCGTTGACGACGTCGACCGTCGGATCCCCGAGGCTCGGGATCGGGTTGTTGCCGATCGAATCGATGAAGCCGCTGTCGAACCGGTAGAATCCGCTGGCCCGCAGCGCGGCTTTGGCGCCGAGCGGCACGTTCACGAGCCCGGTCAGCGAGTAGCCGGGGTCGCCGTTGTCGACGGTCTCCGCGCTTCCCAGGACCCGAGCGTCGAACCTCTCGATCGAGGGCTGGTTCGGAACGTACTTCATGACGCCGCCGATCGAGCTCGCCCCGTAGAGCGTGCCCTGGGGGCCGCGCAACCTGTCTCTTATACACATCTGACGCTGCCGACGACGGCCTTGAGGTGTTGTTGTGGGGGGGGGGGGGGGGGTTTTTGGGGGGGGGGGGGGGGGGGGGGGGGGGGGGGGCGCCCGAACGACTAGCGACAATATACCCGGCGGACTCGCGGCGGCAGCCGCCCGTTTCCGTACAACACCCCCAACGACCCCGAGG
>JBKPBQ010000139.1:0-6233 GCA_046726955.1 Acidobacteriota bacterium | reverse complement strand
GAGCAGAACGTCTCGAAGCGCTCGCGTCCGCGGCGGACGAGCTCCTCGGTCAGGGGAACGGGAAGTGTCTCCACGGGGGCCCCGTTCACCTTCCCCGTGTTGAGCGCATCGTCCTCGCGCAGGTGGCCGCGCGCCACCGTGCCCGGCACCCGTGGCCGCGCTCCGCGGTGGTCCGGGAAGAAATCGCTCTCCGCGAGCGGCTTCAGCTTCGGCTGGTCGTGCATGTCCTGCCGGCAGCCGACGAGCGCGAGAGCGGGAAGCAACAGCGAGGCGCCAGCGAGGCGGCGCAGGGTGCGAGGCGTCGCCCGGTAGCGCGCGACTGTACGGTGAATGCCGATATCGCTCGCGCCGGCCGAGCGAGCGCGAGCGATCAGGCCGGAGCGCGCGAAGGGCGACCCGAGCGCCCAGCCGGCGCCTCGTCCGGAGCTCACGGTTCGACCTCGGACACGCTGTCTGCGCCGAGGCTCTTCAAAAAGGCCTTCGTCTTCTCGAGGTCGAACTTCGGGTCGCGGGCCTCGATGCCGATGAAGAACCGGTCGCGCGAGGCGAGCGCGAAGTCGGGCACGTTGAACACGGGATGGTAGGGCTGGGGCAGGCCGTTCAGGGCCAGCATGCCGAAGACGGCGGCCCCGGCGGCGAACAGGATCGTGGTCTCGAAGGCCGGAGGGATGAACGAGGGCCAGGAGTTGAAGGGCCGGCCCCCGATGTTCATCGGGTACTCGATGACCGCGGACCAGTACTCGAGGCCCCAGCCCGCGACGAGCCCGAGGATCCCGCCCGCGAGGACGAGCATGGGCAGAGGCGACTTGTGGAAATGGAGGGCCTCCGACAGCTCCTCGATCGGGTACGGCGTGTAGCCGTCGACGTTCCTGTAGCCCGCCTCGCGCACGCGCTTCGCCGCCTCCACCACCTCGTGCGGCGAGTGAAACTCCGCGAGCAGGCCGTAGAGCCGGGGCGCGGCCGGGATCACGCGTGCTCCTCCTTCGTCTCCGCCTCGGGCAGGATCGTGCGCATCTCGAAGATGGAGATCGCGGGCAGGAAGCGCACGAACAGGAAGATGAGGGTCACGAAGAAGCCGAGCGTCCCGATGAAGGCCGCCCAGTCGAACCGCGTCCCGTGGTACATCCCCCACGACGAGGGGAGGAAATCGCGGTGGAGGCTCGTCACGATGATGACGTAGCGCTCCAGCCACATTCCGACGCTCACGACGAAGGACATCAGGAAGAGCACACCCACGTTCGTGCGGAGGTTCTTGATCCAGAGCAGGTTCGGGCTCACCACGTTGCAGAGGATGAGCGCCCAGTAAGCCCACCAGTAGGGCCCGAGCATGCGGTTCTTCATCATGAAGATCTCGTACTCGTTCCCGCTGTACCAGGCCATGAACGCCTCGACCATGTAGCCGTAGCCCACGATGAGCCCGGTGGCGAGCATGACCTTGGCCATGTTCTCGAGGTGCTTGAGCGTGATGAAGTCCTCGAGGCCGTAGAACTTCCGGAGCGGTATGGCGAGCGTGAGCACCATCGCGAAGCCCGCGTAGATGGCACCCGCCACGAAGTAGGGCGGGAAGATCGTGGCGTGCCACCCGGGGACGACCCCCACCGCGAAGTCGAAGCTCACGACACTGTGCACGCTCACCACGAGCGGAGTGGCGAGGGCGGCGAGGAGGAGATAGGCGGTCTCGTAGTTGTGCCAGTGCTTGGCAGAGCCGCGCCAGCCCATGGCCGCCATCCCGTAGACGATCTTCCAGGCCTTGCTCTTCGCCCGGTCGCGCAGGGTGGCGAGGTCCGGGATGAGGCCCACGAACCAGAAGAGCGCGGAGACGGTGGCGTAGGTGGAGACCGCGAAGACGTCCCAGATGAGGGGGCTCCGGAAGTTCGGCCAGAGGCCCATCGTGTTCGGGTAGGGGAGGAGCCAGTAGACGGCGAGCCAGGGCCGCCCGGTGTGGAAGATCGGGTAGAAGGCGGCGCAAGCCACCGCGAACAGCGTCATCGCTTCCGCGAACCGGTTGATCGAGGTGCGCCACTCCTGGCGCAGCAGGAGGAGGATCGCGGAGATGAGCGTGCCCGCGTGGCCGATGCCGATCCACCAGACGAAGTTGATGATGTCGAAGCCCCAGCCCACCGGGACGTTCGGGCCCCAGACGCCGATCCCCACGAACAGGAGGTAGGCCATCGCGTACAACATCAGCTGCATCACGCCGAACGCGATGAAGAAGCCCACCCACCAGCCGATCGGCGTCTTCCGCGTGAGGGCGATCTGGCTGATCTTGTCGGTGACGGACCCGAACGTGTGTCCGGGAGCGATGAGACGGTCGTGCTCCGCCTGGTGGGTCTTCTCGTGGTAGGCGGGGCTAGCCATGGCTCGGCTCTCCGCCGCGACGAGGCATGTCGGGGTTGGGGTTGCGGACGGCGGCGAGGTAGGTCGTCCGCGGCCGCGTCTGGAGCTCGGTGAGAAGGCCGTAGTTGCGCATGCTCGCCTTGAGCTTCGACACGCGGCTCTCGGGGTCGTTCTGGTCGCCGAAGACGATCGCCTCCGCGGGACACGCGGCCTGACAGGCGGTCTGGATCTCGCCGTCCTTGATGTCCCGGCCCTCGTTGCGGGCGTCGGTGCGCGCGCGGTTGATGCGCTGCACGCAGTACGTGCACTTCTCCATCACCCCGCGGCTGCGCACCGTCACGTCCGGGTTGCGCATCATCTTGAGCGAGGGCGTCGTCCAGTCCTGGTACAGGTAGAAGTTGAAGCGCCGGACCTTGTAGGGGCAATTGTTCGAGCAGTAGCGGGTGCCAACGCACCGGTTGTAGACCATGTCGTTGAGCCCCTCGTCACTGTGCACGGTGGCGGCGACGGGGCAGACGACCTCGCAGGGCGCGTTCTCGCACTGCATGCAGGTGACGGGCTGGTGGAAGGTCTCCGGGCTCTCCGCCGGCCCTTCGTAGTAGCGGTCGATCCGGATCCAGTGCATCTCGCGGCCGCGCCCCACCTGGTCCTTCCCCACGACGGGGATGTTGTTCTCGGAGACGCAGGCAGTCACGCAGGCGTTGCAGCCCACGCAGGAGTTGAGATCGATCGCCATCGCCCAGGCGTGTCCCTCGTACTTGTGCTGCGGGGGATAGAGGGAGAGCCCGGCCGCCGGGTCGTGGCCCATCGCGTGGAAGACGTGCGAGTTCTCGTTGTACTCCGCGGCGGTAGCGGCGCGGATGACGTGGCGCCTCTCCGCCGCCTTGTGCGGCGTCATGTCGATCGTCCAGTGGTCCTGGGTACACGCGACCTTCATGGTCGTGCCCGTCTTCGCGATCTGCGCCCCCGTGGCGAACCAGGGCGCCTCGGTCGTGCGCAAGGCATAGGCGCTGAAGCCCACGCCGGTGCCCACGCGTCCCGCGCGCGTGCGGCCCTGGCCGAGGTGGATCGTGACCGCGCCGTCGGGGTGTCCGGGAAGGACCCAGGCCGGTCCCTGCACGCTCCGCAGCTGGTACTTGAGCTCCACGATCTCCGTGAGGTGTCCCTGCGCCGTCTCCTCGACGGCGATGCCCAGCCGCTGGGCCATCGCGGGGCCCATGACGATCGCGTTGTCCCACGTGATCTTGGTCAGGGGACGCGGCAGCTCCTGCAGCCAGCCGTTGTTCGCGAAGCGGCCGTCCCACACCGAGGGGTCCGGCCGGAAGACGATCTCCAGGGACTCGTCGCTCGCGGCGGGCGGGGTCTTGGCCCAGTCGCCCATCCTTATTAAAGGAGAGCGGGCGGGGAGGGCCGTCTCGGCCACGACGCCATCGTGGAGCGCCCGCTGCCAGCGCTTGTCGAAGCCCGCCTCCCCGAGCTTCCGCTTCCAGTAGTCGCGCACGATGTCGTAGCCGTTGCGGTCGGGGCGGCTCGTGCAGGCGGCCAGGACCTCGTGCGCGGACATCCCGCCGTAGAGCGGCGCGATGAGCGGCTGCACGATCGAGACGGTGCCGTCGGCGGCGCGGGCGTCGCTCCAGGCCTCGAGGGGATGCGCCTCGGGCACGTGCCACTGGCAGCGCTCCGCGGTCTCGTCCTCGTAGAGCCCCAGGTGGACGCGCAGCCGGATCTTATCGCCGGCGAGGAGGTCCGCGAAGGAAAGGTCGGCGGGAGCGGCATAGGCGGGATTGCCGCCGAGGATGACGAGCATCTCCACCCTGCCCGCCTCCGCGTCGGCCACGAGGTCGCGCAGCGATCCCGCCCTGGCCGCGGTCTCCGCGTCCACGGGCGCCGTGAACACGACCGTCGTCCCCGCCGCTCCCAGGCGGTCGTTCATCGCGTGGGCGAGGGCGTGGACGGCGGCGGGCTGCGACTCGCCCGCCATCACGAGCGCCTTGGAGCCCGCCGTCTTGAGGTCCTGGACGAGGGGACCGATCCAGTCCGCGTGGTCCTTCGTCCCGCCCTCGACGGCGAGGCCGAGTCCTGCGGCCACGGCGCGCGCGAAGCCTTCGATCTGGCTCGAGCGGAGCGAGAGACGGTGGTCAGCCACGGCGCCCGTGAGCGAGGGCGAGCCTTCCACCACGTAAAGACGGTTCATCTCCGCCCTCTCGCCCGTGACCTTCCTCCGCTTCGCGTACTCGCGGATGAGGCGGAGGTTCGCCGGGCCGCTGCCCACGAAGTCCGCTTCCAGGCTGAGCACGACGTTCGCCTGGTCCAGCCGGTACTGCGCGTCCGCCGGTTCGCCGAAGGCGAGGGCCGATCCCGCTCGCGTGTTCTCCCGTCCCACCGGCTCCCAGGCGTGCCACCGCGCGGCGGGCATCTCCTCGAGGAGCGACGCGATCTGCGCGGCGAGGGTGGGCGACGTCACCGTTCCCGTGAGGAGGCGGAGACCCGCGCCCTTTTTCTCACGCTGCCTCGCGAGGGCCTCCCGCAGCGCTTCCCGGAACTGGCTGGGCGTGCGGACCTCCCCGAAGAACTTCACCGTCTGCGAGCGATCCGGATCGTAGAGACCGAGGATCGCGGCCTGCCCGAAGACGTCGGTGCCTCCCTGCGACACCGGGTGGTCGGGATTGCCTTCGACCTTCGTGGGCCGGCCCTCGTGGCTCTCCACGAGCACGCCGCGCGCGTAGCCGTCGTGGCCGAGCGCGCTCGCGAAGAAGAGCGGGCGGCCCGGGACTACGTCCTCCGGCTGCTTCACGTAGGGGAAGATCCGCTCGGACGGCTGCTTCGTGCAGGCGGTGAGACCGGCGAGGGCGAGCGAGGCGCCCATGAGCGTCATGAACTCCCGCCGCCCCTTGGGATCGTCGAAGGACGAAGCCTGCTCCGGAAACTCGCGGTGCAGGAACTCGAGGAAGCCCGGACTCTCCGCGAGCTCCTCCAGGCTCTTCCAGTAGCGCCGGCCGTTCACCCCATCGAGGCGGCGGCGCACTCCGGCGAGCTCGACCGGGGTGTAGCGGTCCTCGCTCATCGGTGGCACGCGGAGCAGCTGGTACGCGTCCTGATTCCGTACTCCTCGACCAGCTGCCGTCCCAGGGTGAGCTGGTCCGCCGGGGGTTCGTAGGCGATGTTGTAGACCTCGGACTTCGGCCGCACGAACTTCTCGGGCTGGCGATGGCACTCCAGGCACCACTCCATCTGGAGCGATTTCTCCTGCCAGGTGAGCGGCATCTTGTCTACGCGGCCGTGGCAGGTCGAGCAGCCGATGCCCTTGTTCACGTGGGCGCTGTGGTTGAAGTAAGCGAAGCCCGGCAGGTCGTGCACCCGCGTCCACTCGATCGAGGTGTCGTTACGGAAGCTCGCGCGCACGGGCTCGAGCGTGGGGCTCTGGTTCCACACCTGGGCGTGGCAGTTCATGCAGGTCTTGGTGGGAGGGATGCCCGCGAAGGCCGCCTTGTCCACGGAGGTGTGGCAGTAGCGGCAGTCGATGCCCATCCCCCCCACGTGGTGCGCGTGGCTGAAAGGGACGGGCTGCTCGCGCGCCTCGAAGGCGCGGGTCACGTAGGGCGAGCGGTTCACCTCCAGCGTCACCCACAGCCCCGCCCCTGCGACGAAGAGCGCGCCGAAGATGCTCACCTTGGAGAGGGTGTTCGTGCTGCGGTGGAAGATCTGGGACATGACGCAGCAGCGATCCTCGCTGCCTCCTGAACCGAGACACGAGCGTGCGTCGGAACTTTCGGCGGGCCCAAGCCTACTAATGGCGATTCGCGGACGTCAACAAAATGCGGAGCAACATGCAACAGTGGCGAGCGCAGCCCGATTCACTCGGGCGAAGCGAGCGGGGGGTCTGGGGGGTGCGACCA
>JBKPBQ010000138.1:0-16012 GCA_046726955.1 Acidobacteriota bacterium | reverse complement strand
GCCAGGAGCTCCTCGCTGGGGAACCCGTGGGCGAGGGCGCGAAGGCGCTGATAGCTCGCGGGCTCGATGCCGGCGTAGCCATTGGCCAGCGGCTTCCAATGGTGCGTCGAGTAGACCATGTAGACGCTCTCGTGGAAGGCGGGCCGGCGTTCCAGGCCGTAGACGTCGAGCATGGGCAGGTGAACGACGGGAGTGCCGGCGGGCTGGGCGGCCAGCCAGCGGTAGACCTCGGGGGGCTCGCGGCGCGAGTCGATGATTTTCGTCCACTCGGGCATCGGGATCGGCGCCACGAGGCCCTCGGCGAGAACGAGCACGAAGACGGCCGCGACCACGGCGCGGCGCGGCCGCCAGTCGGCGAGCGCTTTCGCCGCGAGCATGGCCAGGGGAAGCGCGAGAAAGACGCCGGCCCGGCTCGTCACCCGTATCATCTTGAATACGGGCACGACCTCACGCACCGCGGCGAAGGGGCCGGGCCCGAGGTCTTCGCCGAAGAGACGGATCCGGGGCCCGATCGCAACCACGACCGCCGCCAGGGCCATCACCGCGAGGGCGACCGCCTCCCGGCTGGGCCTCTCCCGCCGGCGCGAGAGACGCACCGCGCCGAGCACGGCGAGCCCGGGCAGGACCAGGCCCGGGAAGAGATTGTTCGGGCCGATCGTCCGGAACCGATCAGTGGCTTCGCCCCAGACGCGGTTCCAGGAGCTCGTGGCCAGGAACGACTCGAGCGCGGCCGAGTAGTAGGTCGTCTCGTCGCTCCCCCGCTCGTACCGCTCCGGGTCGAGCGCCCGCTTGTGCATGAAGTAGAGCGGCAGGAGCGCGATCCCGGCGAGCGCCGCCGCCGCAACCGCGATCCCGAGCGATCGCCATCGGCCCCACAGGAGAACCAGGAACGCGGGAGGCAGCACGGCGAGCGCGATCACCCCGTGGTAGCCGCAGCCGTGGAAGGCGAGCACGAAGAAGAGCGCGGAGAGTAGCGCGTGGACCGCCTTGCCGGTGCGCGCGAACCGCACGGCGAAGAGGACGACGAACGGCAGCCACTGCGTCCCGAGCGTCGAGAGGTGCGCGATCTGGTCCGTGCGGATGGGCGAAAACGCGAAGGCGGCGCCGGCGAGGAGCGCGACCGCCTCCCCCGCCCCCAGCTCGCGGGCGAGGGCGAAGGCGGCGAGGCCGGAGAGCACGAACGTGAGCAGCCGGGCGAGGTTGTGGAGCAGCACCGCGTCGTCGGTGAAGGGGGCGAGGGGCAGGACGAGGAGCGTCGTGCCCAGGATCGGCTCGTCGAGCCCAAGTGTGTCGCGGAGCGGATGGAAGATGTTGCCGTGGGGCAGCCGCGCGGGATCCGTCTTGAGGCAGTGCAGCTCCCAGCTGATCTCCCAGGCGAAGAACGCGGAGTCGCCGGGGTCCATGACCGTCAGGTTGGCGGCGAGGGGCCAGGTGAGGAGGACGGTGAAGACCGCATAGAGACCAAGAGCCCGGAGGGCTGGGAGCACGGCGCGTACGCTAGCATGCCGGGATCATGGCTGCGGCCGTCCGCCCGCGCGCGTCGGAGCGAATGCGCCAGGCCTTCGACCGGATGCGGCGCCACGTCCGCGCGCGGGGGCTCGTCGTGGGCACCGCCGCGGCTCTCATTCCGGCTCTGCTCTGGCGCCTCCGCATCTATCTGCTCGCCGCGTACCGCCATCCGGGAAGCGCCCCCGCTGACCCGCGCGGGACCGACGATCTCGAGCGCCTGACCCGCCCCGACGGCTTCTCCCCGGCGGACCTCGCCGCTCTCCGGGAGTACGGAGGCGACGCTCTCCTCGCGAAGGTGGAGAAGCGCTTTGCCCTGGGAGACTGGGTGGCCGTGGCCCGGCAGGACGGCGAGATCGCGTGCTGCTGCTGGGTGCACGAGACATCGACGTACCCGCCGGGCTCGCACGACCCAGCCGCCTTCCTCCAGAGCGCGTTCACCCTGGAGCACTTCCGCGGCGCCGGCCTCTTCCCGCGGACGCTGCTCTTCGTCGTGCGGATTCTCCAGCAGGAGAGGCCTGGCCTGCCCGTCTACATCGAGGCCGCGGTGGACAACCTCTCGTCGCGGCGCGCCATCGAGAAGGCGGGCTTCGTGCGCGAGGGCCTACGCGTCGCGAGCCCGTTCTTCCAGAAGTGGTTTCCCGCGCGCAGTTGAGCCGACCGGCGACGCTATTGCGCGGAGGACGGTGAGGACCACACGGGCCCCGTCAGCTCGATCCGCCAGGCCGGGCCCCCGACGTACAGCGGTCCTTCGGACTTAACGAAGGCGGGGGCCTCTCCTCCCAGGATCCAGACGTGCGTGTCCGGCGGCTGCTTGCCGAGGAGCGGGGCCAGGAGGCCGGCCACTCCGCCGAGCTTGACCCTGACGACGTAGTGGGTCGCCTTGCGCGTGGCGCCCGCGACTGCGAACGGCTCCTCCCCCGCCGACGTGGCCTCGAGCTTCACGAGCCGCGGCTTCGGCGTCGCCGCGAGGAACGACATCGTGGGCGGAGCGTCGGGCTTCACGTTCTTGAGGAGGATGGGGACCATCCCGTTCGCGAGGTCCTCCGGCACCTCGATCGTGTCCGTCTCGACCTTCTCCTCGCCCTTCTCGTCGGTGTGGCGAACCGTCACCTTGCCGTCGCTGCCGTCGAGCGTCACCTCCGTCGGCTTCTCGAAGGCCGGGCCCTTCTGGACCAGCTTGTAGCTCTGCAAGCGGAACGTCCGGCCCTGCGTGAAGATCGCCGTCTCGTCGTGGGTCGAGCCGTCGCGGAAGTTGAAGAGGAGACGGCTCGTCACGCGGTCGCCTGAGACGCGCTGGATGAGGTCGCCGGCGGCGAGGGTCTCGCCCGACAGCGTGCGCAGCGCCAGAAAGCCGTGGACGAGGCCTTCGGGATAGCGCACGGAGGTGGGTGCGGGGGGCGGCGCGTCGGCGTGGAGGGACGCGCAAACGAGCCACCCGCAGAGGGTTATGGCTCCTGGCTTCACGTGAACACTCCTTCCCCCTGCGGAAGCTCCTGCAAGCTCCGGGCCAGGAATGGGTAGGAGAGAGGGTCTTGCGAGTCAGACGACGACGGCGGGAAGGTCTCCCGTGGGCAAGCCGGCGAGCTCGCGCAGGGCGCGCCCCACCTCGATGCGCGCCATGCGCTTCCTCCAGGCGTACGCCAGGTCCGCGTTGTCGAGGGGCTTGGCAGGCTTATACGCAATGCCCGCGGCCATTTCGATGGTTTCTCCGTCGAGCCTCTTGCCGCGCAGGAACTCGGCCGCGTCCGCCGCCTCGACGGGGCTCACCTGAACCGCTCCCAGAACGATGCGCGCCTCTTCGACGACTTCGCCGCTCATCCGGACCGCCGCAGCCACGCCGAGGATCGGGAAATCGATCGAGCCGCGGCGACGGAGCTTACGGTAAGTGGCGCGCCACCCCGACCGGTCGGGCACGTGGATCTCGGTCAGGATCTCCTCGCGCTTCTTGGCCAGGTAATCGATCCCGTCGTGTCCGTAGAGCGACCGTACGGGGATGCGTCGCTCGCCTTCCGGGCCCACGAGCGTGACCTCGGCGTCGAGGGCGATCATCACGGGCGCGGTGTCGGAGGAGCTGAGCGCCCAGCACGTGTGCGATCCGGGGGCGACGAGGCAGACGTCGCCGTCCTTCTTCATGCAGTAGCCGATGGAGGCCCGCCAGAACTCGGACTGGTTGTAGTAGTTGCAGCGCGTGTCCACGCACAGGTTGCCGCCGATCGTCCCCGCGTTCCGCAGCGGCGGCGAGGAGACGAGCCCGGCGGCTCGAGAGACCACGGGCGAGCGCGCGAGGACGTCCCGATGCTCAGCGACCTCGGTGAGGGTGGCGAGCGCGCCGAGCCGAAGGCCACCGTTCGCAGCGATACCCGTCATCTCGGCGACGCCGCGCAGGCCGACGACCACCTTGGGCTCCATCTGCCGGCGCTTCATGTTCGGGTAGAGGTCCGTCCCCCCCGCCACCGGCATCGCCTCCGACCCGTGATCGGCGAGAACGCGCGCCGCCTCGCGCGCCGTCTTCGGCGCCACGTAGCGGAACGGCGGCAGCCGCATCATCGCCGCACCTCCCCGACCGCGACCGCGGGCTCGAGCGGGGGCACGACGACCGTCTCCGGCCATCTGAAGGCCGGCATCTGCGGCGACTTGTACCGGCCTTCGAGCGCGGCCAGAACCTTCTCCGGCGTGATCGGCACCTCGTCGATGCGGATGCCGAGCGCGTCGTAGAGCGCGTTCGCGACCGCGGGGATCACGGGCAGGAGCGGCCCCTGGCCGCATTCCTTGGCGCCGTACGGTCCTTCGGGGTCGAGCGTCTCCACCAGGATCGACTCGACGGGCGGCATGTCGAGCGTCGTCGGGCTCTTGTACTCGAGCATCGACGGGATCTTGTGCAGGCCCTTGCGGAAGACCTGCTCCTCCATGAGCGCCTCGCCGAGGCCCATGTAGACGGAGCCCTCGACCTGCCCGAGGACGAGCATCGGGTTGAGGGCGCGGCCCACGTCGTGGGCGATCCAGATCTTGTCCACCCGGACGATGCCGGTCTCGCGATCCGCGGACAGCTCGACCACCGCCGCGGAGTACGAGTACGTCGGCGACGGGCCCACGCCCGAGCCCTTCCAGCGCGCGACGCTCTTCGGCGGCTTGTACGAGCCCACGGCGCCCAGCGTGCCGAACTCGGATTCCGCGAGGACGACGGCCTCGGCGAACGAAAGGCTCCGCGAGGGATCGGCGGCGTCCCAGATGCGCCGGTCCGCGGCGAGCAGGCGCGAGGCGGGGACGTCGAGCTTGCGCGCCGCCGCGTCGAAGATCTGCGTGCGGACCTTGCGCGCGGCCTGGATGGCCGCGTTGCCGGTCATCAGCGTCACGCGCGACGAGTAGGAGCCGAGGTCGACGGGCGTGAGGTCGGTGTCCGCGCTGACGACGCGGACGTCTTCCGGCCGGATGCCCAGCTCCTCGGCGGCGACGTAGGCGAGGAGCGAGTCCGATCCCTGGCCGATGTCGGTGGATCCGCAGAAGATCGCCACTCCTCCGCCGCGATCGACCTTGATCTGCACGCCGGAGTGCGGCATGGCGTTCCAGTAGATCGGCAGGCCGGCTCCCGTGAGGTAGGCCGAGCCCGCGAGGCCGATGCCGCGTCCGGGGCCGAGCTTCCCGCGCTTCTCCTTCCAGCCGCTCCTGGAGACGACGTGGTCGAAGCAGGCGGCGAGGCCGATCGTCCGCACCCGCATCTGGTTCGCGGTGATCGTGTTCGGCGGGAGCGTGTTCTCCCGCCGCCAGCGCGCCGGATCGAGGCCCAGGTCCGCGCAGAGCTTGTCGATGTGGCACTCGAGCGCGTATCGCGGCTGGGGCGTGCCGTGGCCGCGCTTGGGGCCGCAGGGCGGCTTGTTCGTGAATACGCGGACGCCCTCGAACTTGTAGCGCGGGATGCGGTACGTGACCGTCTGCAGCGCGCCCGTGTAGTAGAGGCTCGCCACCCCGTAGCTCCCGTAGCCGCCCCCGTCGAGGGCGGAGCGGAAGTGCATCGCGGTGATCGTTCCGTCCTTCTTGACCCCGGTCTTGATCCACATCTTGACGGGATGCCGGCCCCGGTGGCAGTAGAAGACCTCCTCGCGCGTGAGCGTGATCTTGACCGGCCGGCCCGTCTTCATCGAGAGCTTGCAGACGACGATCTCGTGGCCGAAGGGGTCGCTCTTCCCGCCGAATCCCCCGCCGTTCGGACAGGCGATGACGCGGATGTGCGCGGGAGACATCTCGAGGACCTTCGCGAGCGCCCGGTGGACGTAGTGCGGAGTCTGCGTCGACGACCAGAGCGTGAGCTTGCCGTCGGGCCCGCAGGCGGCGACCGCCGCGTGCTGCTCCATGGGCAGGTGCGTGTTGCCCTCGAAGAAGAACGTGTCCTCGCGCACGTGGTCGGCCTCGCGGAAGCCCTCCTCGACGTCGCCGAAGTCGAACGAGACCTCCTTGTGCACGTTGCCGTGCGGGCCGTACTCGTGGATGCGCGCGTCGGGACGGGCGAGGGCTTCGTCCACCGACATGAGCGGGGGAAGGACCTCGTAGTCCACGTCGATGCGCCGGCAGGCGGCCTCGGCCGTCTCCTCGTCCACCGCCGCCACCGCGGCCACCCCGTCGCCAACGAAGCGCACCTTGTCCGGGCAGAGCGCGTGCTCGTCCTGGCTCACGGGAAGGATGCCGAAGGGGATCGGGAGCTCCGTGCCCACGAGGGTCGCGAGGACGCCGGGATGGGCGGCGGCGCGGCTCACGTCGATCGCGCGGATGCGCGCGTGGGGATGCGGAGAGCGGAGGATCTTCGCGCAGGCCATGCGGGGAAGGACGAGGTCGTCCGCGAAGATCGTCTGCCCCGCGACCTTGGCCGCGGCGTCGACCTTGACCAGCGACCGGCCGATGACGCTCAGCTTCTCGTCAGCCACGCGTCGTCTCCGGCTCCGGAACGGGAGGCACGGCTTCGCCGCGCATCTGGGCGGCCGCGCGCTCCACCGCCTCGAAGATCTTCAGGTAGCCCGTGCAGCGGCACAGGTTCCCCGCGAGGGCTTCCGCGATCTCGGCGCGCGTGGCCGACGGCTTCTCGGCAAGGAGCGCCTGGGAGGCGAGGAGGAAGCCGGGCGTGCAGTAACCGCACTGGGCCGCCCCCAGATCGGCGAAGGCCTGCTGGAGGGGATGGAGCCTGGCGCCCTCCGCCATCCCCTCGATGGTGGTGATGGCGCGCCCCTCGCACTCCACGGGGAGCGTCAGGCAGGAGAGGACGGGCCGGCCGTCGAGGAGGACCGCGCACGTTCCGCACTCCCCGAGCTCGCAGCCGTGCTTCGTGCCGGTGAGCCCGAGCTCCTCCCGGAGCACCTCGAGGAGGCTGTGGTGGACGGGGGCCAGGAGCTCCCGCTCCTCGCCGTTGACCCGCAGCCGGAGATGAGTCTTGTCCATCATCGGTCCCCGATTTGAACGAGCGTTCAAATCGGGAGTATATCGCCGACAGGGGCGAGCGGGCAATGAGCCGCCCGCGAGGGGCGGCTCAGTGCCGCGCGGTCTTCTTCCCCGTTCGCACCCCGAGCCCCGCCAGCAGGTAGTCCGCGAAGGCCTCCCCGATCTCCTGCGAGGTGGCCGCGCCCCGGGGGTCGAACCACCGAGTGATGTAGTTCACCGCCCCGAGGATCGCGAAACTCAGGAGCTTCGCGTCGCCGCGAGCAAAGGTACCGTCCGCCATCCCCTTCTCGAGCACGCGCCGTATCCCGCGGTCGAAGCGGTCGCGCTTGCGGATGACGCGCCGCAGGTGGGCGGGCGAAAGGTCCTGCAGGTCCTGGGTGAGGGCGGTGCCCGCGAGCTCGTCGATGATCATGTGCACGAAGGCCACGACGAGGCGGCGGAGGCGGGCCTCCGGCGAGAGGCGCGCCTTTTCGACCTCGTGGAGCAGGTCGAGCAGGATGTCGAGCGAGTAGTCGTGGCAGAAGTAGAGGATCTCCTCCTTGTCCCGGAAGTAGTAGTAGAGGTTCCCCTTCGTCATCTGGAGGTGCCGCGCGATCTCCTCGACGCTGGCTCCGGAGAAGCCGCGGCGGCGAAACACGAGGGCGGCGGCGCGGAGGATCTCCACCCTCCGGCCCGTGGACCGCGCGAGGGCGCGCTTCATCCGAGGGGTTCGGAGCTAGTCCTCTCCCTCGACCTGCTGGGCGAGGTAGTTCTCGACGCCGATCTCCTGGATCTGGTGGAGCTGCGCCTCCAGCCAGTCGATGTGCTCCTCCTCGGCCTTCAGGATCTCCTCGAGGAGAGCCCGCGTGCCGTTGTCGCCCCTGGCCCGGGCGAGCTCGATCCCCGCGTTCAGCCGCACCACCGCGTCCTTCTCGAGCTGGAGGTCGAGCTGGTGCTGCTCGGGGACGGTGGCCCCCACGTTGATCTTCATGTACTTCTGCATGTTGGGTGCGCCGTCGAAGTAGAGGATGCGGTCGATCAGCACCTGCGCGTGCTTCATCTCCTCGATCGACTCCTTGCGGCTGTGCTCCGCGAGCTTTTGATACCGCCAGTTCTCGCACATCCGGGCGTGGATGAAGTACTGGTTGATCGCGGTGAGCTCGGCGCAGAGCACGTCCTGCAGGACCTGGATGACTTCGTCGTTCCCCTTCATCACGCCCCCCGGGAAAGCGCAGCTTTCCCGGGGATCTTACCCTTCAAAACCGGCGGTTGCGTCGGTTAGCGCGATTTGAGGTATTCGTGCAGGTCGGGCAGGCAGGCAGTGCACAGGCGGCCGCACCCCGTGCGCCGGCCGATCTCCTCGAGGGAGAGCCCCTCCTCGCGGTGAAGCCTCGCAATCGCGGAGAAGGGCATCTCCGCGCACTCGCAGCGGGTCATGGCCCGGGGGGCGGGAGCCTCGAGGTCGCGGAGGACGGTCGCAGCGGCCACGTCCCGATTATCCTGAAAATGAAATCCATTTTCAAGATCAAACGCCGCGGGGGGCGCGCTACAATCGGAGACATGCCGGAAGCGCTCGACGTCACCTGTCCCTGCTGCCAGGCCCTCCTGAAGGTCGATCCGGAGACCGGTGGCGTCGTCTGGGTGGACAAGAAGAAGGCGCCGGCCAAGGACTTCGACGACCTCGTGAGCCGCGTGAAGAGCCAGAAGAGCGTGCTCGACGAGAAGTTCCAGCGCTCGGTGCAGCAGACGCGCCACTCCCGCGAGATCCTGGACAAGAAGTTCGAGGAGGCGCGCCGGCGCGCGGAGGCCGACCCGGGAGGCCGCCCTCCCCACCCCTTCGACAACGAGTAACGTGGCCCGGGCCGCCGTCCTCCTGGCCGGCTTCTGGCTCGGCCTCCTCGTCGCGACCTGGATCATGGCCGGAGTCAACCTTCGGATGGCGGACCGCGTCCTAGGGAGCGAGATGCGGCCCGAGGTCGCGGCGCGGCTGGAGGGGGTCGCCCCCGACGATCGTCGGATGGTCCTCCGGCACATGGGCGGCGAGATCAACCGCTGGATGTTCCGGAGAAGTGCCTGGCTGAACCTCGTCCTCGGCCTCGGGTTCCTGGCCCTGGTCTGGACGACACCCGGCGCGCCCAGGGTGCTCGCCGTCGTCGCGCTCCTCTTGACCCTCCTCCAGGCGTTCGGTCTCGCCGGAGCGATCACCCGGGTCGGGCGCGCGATCGAGTTCCTCCCCCACCCGGTCCCCGGCGAGCTGGGCCGGCGCTTCGGCCTGCTCCACGGTGCGTACGTTCTCGCCGACTTCGCGAAGGCGGGGGCGATCGCGGCCGCGGCCGTGCTGCTCCTGCGCCGCCCTTGACGGTACGCGTCCGCTTCGTCCGCAGCGACGACGCGGCCGCCCTCCTCGACATCTACGCCCCGATCGTGCGCGAGACCTGGATCTCCTTCGAGTACGAGCCGCCCACGCTCGAGGAGTTCCGCGGCCGGATCGAGAGGCTCTCCGCCGCGCAGCCGTGGCTCGTCGCCACGGACGGAGACCTCGTCCTCGGCTACGCCTACGCCGACCGCATGCGCACCCGGCCCGCCTACCAGTGGGCGGTGGAGACGACCGTGTACGTCGCGCGCGCGAGCCACCGCCGGGGCATCGCGCGGGCTCTCTACGAGGCTCTCTTCACCGCGCTGCGCCTCCAGGGCTACGCGAGCGCATGGGCGGGGATCGCGCTCCCCAACCCGCGCAGCGTCGCGCTGCACGAAGCGCTCGGCTTCCGCGAGGCGGGGATCTGGCCCGACGTCGGCTTCAAGCTCGGGGAGTGGCGCGACCTCGGCTGGTGGCACCTGCCGCTGCAGGCGCTCGGCTCGCCTCCTCCGCCGCCTCGACCGCTGGCCGAAGCCGCCGCCAGCGCCGCCTGGCGCGAGGCGGGCTTGCCCGACCCCTCGGAGCCGCGATAGCTTGGAGACCCTCTCGCCGACAGGGCGGGGGACCACGGAAGGAGCTCTCCATGAAGGAGCGAGTCGCGCTGGCGCTTGTCTCTCTCGCCCTGGCCGTCCCCGTCGCCGCCCAGAACGCCCGCGGGGAGGCGAAGGCGACCGTCGCCGGCAAGTCGGTGGCGATCGACTACGGTCGGCCGTCGCTGCGCGGACGCGACATGCTCGGCAAGGCCGAGGTGGGAACGCCCTGGCGCATGGGCGCGGACGCGGCCACGACGCTCAAGACCGACGCCGACCTCGACTTCTCGGGCGTCAAGGTCCCGAAGGGCGAGTACACGCTGCAGGCCACCAAGGTGGAGGCCACGAAGTGGAACCTCAACGTCCTGGGCAAGGGCGACGCCAAGGTCGCGGACATCCCGCTTTCGACCAGCTCGCTCTCGAACCCCGTCGAGACCTTCACGATCGATCTCAAGGGCGACAAGGACAAGGGCGAGTTCGTCATGTCCTGGGGAACCATGGCGCTCAAGGCTCCCTTCACCGCGCGTTGAAGTGGAACCAAGTGTTTCGTAACTGAAGTCGTGTCCCGGCAGGGGCGCGCGGCACTCGCTTCGCGCGCTCCGGCCTGGGCGAGCCCGGCGCCCAAGCGCCGCGCTCGCCATCGGCTTCATCGTACAGTCGCGCACTACCGCGAGGCACGCGCGCCATTCGCCACACGACTTCCGATACGGAAGCGCTAGCGGATCCAGCCTTTCCGCCGGTAGACGATTAGGCCGAGGCGCTCGTGGACGATCGGTCCGAAGGCCCGGACCCGGTCGCCGGGCCGCTCGAGCGTCTCGAAGTCGAACTGGGTCTCGATCGCGGGAACGCATACGACCGTCAGACCCTCGCGCTCGAACGCGGCGCAGGCCCGGCGCGTGTGAGGGGGCGAGGTCACGACCAGGAGCCGAGTGAATCCGCGCTTCCGGCAGAGGTCGGCCACCGCCACCGCCTCCTCGCGCGTGTTCGAGGTCTCGCCCACCACCAGGAGCTCGCGGCCGAGATGGAACGCCGACATCCAGGCCCGCGCGATCGGCTCGTAGCGGCCGGCGGGAGGCGGGACCTCGGAGATCACGATGCGATCGGTGGCGCCTCCGGCCACGAGCTCGAGCGCGCGCCAGAGCCGGCTCGCCGCGGAAGCGCTGGGATCGTCGTCCTTCTGGATGTTCGAGGCGAGCACGTACGCCGCATCGGCGGGGGCCATGGAGTCGCGGCGCACGAGGCCCTCGGAGAGCCAGGCCGCGAGCGGCGTGAAGCACACGGCGAGCCAGAGCGCGCCGAGGGCGCCGGCCACGGCCCCGGCCAGCAGGCGAAGCCGGGTCAGGCCGAGAACGCCGCCGACGACGGCCGCGGCGACGATCAGGTACTGCCGGTCTCCCTCGAACGACACGAGCGTGGCGAGATCCAGCTCGCGGATGAACTCCCCCGCGAGGGCTCCCATCGCGAGACCCCAGGCCAGACGCGCCGCGAGCCGTCGCCGGTCCGCGGTGTCCGCGTCGGCTCCGGCGGCAGGCCTCATTCGCCCGGTCCGCGACCGGCCGCCGCCGCCTTCGCGGCCGCCAGCCCTCGCACGGCCTCCTCCCGAACGGGGTCGTCCTCGCCGAGCTGCCAGAGCGCGCGCTCGTAGGCGTCGGCGGCGCCGGCGAACTCCCGGCGGCGGTAACGCAGCGCCGCGAGCATCATGTGCTCGGGAGCCGAGAGCCGGAACCGCCGGCGACGCGAGTACTCCTCCATCACGCGGAGCGCCGCGTCGGCGTCGGGCGCGAGGAGGCCCGCGAGGACGGGATAGGTCGGAAGGAAATCGGGCTCTCGGCGCCGCGCGTCCTCCAGGGCAGTCCGCGCTTCCGCGGCCCGGAACAGGCCGGCGAGGGCAAGGCCTTCCAGGTACGGATAGGCGGCGGCCGTCGGGTAGCGCGCGGCCAGGTCGCGCGCGCGGGCCAGCGCCTCGTTCAGCCGTCCCCGTCGGAGCTGCGCGCGTATGACGCTCGACTGGGCGAGGTGGTTGCCGGGCCAGATCTCCGCGAGCTGCCCCGCTTCCGCTTCGACGCGCTCGGCATCGTCGTCCGCGAGGAGCGGGACGTCGGCCTCGAGCCGCAGCATGGCGTCGAGCGAGCGCAGGCGCAGATCCGCCCGTCCGGACAGCGCCGACTCGTGGGCGAAGAGCAAGAACCTCTGGTCGGCCCATACCGGAACGTAGCCCAGCCGTTCGTCGGCGCGCACCCTCTCGGCCAGGGCCGAGCCCCGATCCAGCATCAGGAAGTCGACCGGGAAGCGGCGCCCGAGGGCGTCGAGGCTGACCGTGTCCCCGACGGCCTTATAGAGCCACACGTCTTCCGCGGAGAAGATGATGGGCGTTCGCATGTCCATGAATATCCGCACGCGGGACGGGTGGAGGACCCACGTCACGTATCCCGCGGACGTCGGGTTGCAGAAGAGGTTCCCCTGGAGTCCGTTCTTCTCCATGAACCGCGTGGGGCCGACGGCATGGATGCGCCCGTCCACGAGGTCGAAGGCCTCGCCTCCCGCTGCCCAGGCGCGGCCGACCTTCAGGCAGACGGCGAGGAAGAGATACGCACCGACTGCGACCAGCACACCCGTCACCCGCCGCCGCCGCTCGGACGCGTTGGCACGCATCTCGGCGACGCTACCCGCGATGAAGGGCACGGCGAGGATCATGAACTCCGTGACGAAGCGGGTCATGTAGACCGCGAGCGCCGCCCCGAGCGCGAAGCATCCGAGCGCGAGCACGTCTTTCCGGCGGATCCAGCGGAGGCAGAGGGCGAGCCCGACGACGAGCGTCCAGTTGAAGATCGCGAGCGACCAGATCTCGAGGTCCGGAGCGAGCTGGGAGAACGCCGCCCACGAGTAGCGGCTCATCTCCCCGATCTGGGAGAGCGCCTCCTCCTGGCCGGCGAGGACGACGGTGCCAGTGGCCAGGAGGTTCGTGACGGTCCAGTAGATCGAGAAGCCGAACGGCGAGACCGCAAACGCGAGCACGCAGGCGCCGCCGAGCATCGCCCATCGCGCCACTGAAGGATCGCGGACCGCTTCTTTCACCGGCCGATGTCGGTGGGGGAAGAGCGCAGCCGCCGCGTAGACGCCGATCACCGCGAGCGCGACGGGATAGGCGGCGCCGTGGACGTTGGCCCAGAGCACGCAGAGCGCGGGAATCACGGGATCGAAGCGGCTCCCGCCGAGACGGAAGCGGTCCAGGCGCCAGACCAGGATCACGAGAAAGAGGTACGAAAAGATGTGCCCCCTCACGTTCAACGCCCGCGGCATGTAGAGCGAGAAGGCGAGGAGCGAGAACACGAACGTCTCCAGCCGCGCGCCGCCGGTCCGCCGGCGGATGAGGGCGAAGAGCAGATTGGCCGTGAGGAGCAGCACGACCGCGCGCAGGAGGAGCACTCCCGGGTAGCCGCCGACGCGCCAGGAGCCGTAGAGGATGCACTGGAACAGCCAGTAGAAGTTGAGCCAGGGGCGTCCAGGCGCGAGGAAGGAGAACGTCTCCTCCTCGAGCACCCGCCGGTTCTCGAACATCCATCGGCCGGAGGCGAGGTGGTAGAAGGTGTCGGTGTCGCTGGCGTGGAGTCCCCAGAAGAGAAAGGGGACGAGGAGGAGGTTCAGGAGGAGCGTCTCCCCGCGGAGACCGCCAACGAGCCGCGGCCCCCGGGCGGCGTTCATCCGCGGAATGATAGGGGATTTCCCGTCGCTATTCGAAATATCCGGTCACGTCGAGGATGAGGTGGGTGGTGCCCGCGAGCGGGCCGGAGCGCGCGACGATCGCCCCGCTCGCGCCCAGGGCGTAGATGCCGTTGTTCGTGCGCGTCTGGGCGGCGGAGTAGTTGATCGCCGAGGCCACCGGGGCCGAAGCACCGGCCGGGAACAGCTTGATGAAGCCGGCCGCGGTGGGCTCCGTGACCGCGATGTTGAGGGAGACTCCCTTCGCCGTCGAGGGCACGCCGCACGCCCCGGCGATCGTGATCAGCCGATCGACGTTGGTCGTGAGCGGCTGCGTCGTGCGCGTGTCGAGGACGCGGCAGGGGGCGACCGTGAAGTAGTCCGTCGGCGGCGACGTCCCGGTGCGGATGCCGACGCGAAGGATCCAGTCCCCCGTCACCCCCAGCGTCTCCGCGAAGCTCCAGGTGCCGGCCATGCGCAGGAAGTTGCGCTGCGACGTGATGCCGTTGGTGTCCGCCCCGAACCCGATGGGCTGCAGGATGCTGACCGTGAAGATCTCGACGCGGATCGTGCCGCTCGTGATGGCGGGCGGCGGCACCGGCTCCTGGGACATGAGGATCTCGTTGATCACGTTGCCGCCGTCGAGGAGGTACGCGTTCTGGCTCTGCCAGAGGAGCGTACCGGGACCCACTCCGCTCCCGTCGTCCTGGTAGATGTCGAGGACGTAGGCGTCCTGCCCTCCGCCGCAGCCGGCCACGTGGATGCGGTCGATCGTGTAGGGGTACTGCTCGGGCGCGCCCGTGAAGCGCGCGGCGATGCTGTCCTGGTCGCCCACGGTCGTCACGCAGCTCACCGGTCCGCTCACGTAGCTGTCGTTCTGCAGGAAGACGACCTGGGCCTCCGCGGTCGCGACGAAGGCGACCGACGCGATCAGGCCCGTCCCGAGGACGACGGAAGCGCTCCGCATGGCGGCACCTCCAGGCTTCGCGGGCATTGTAGGCGAACACGCGTCGGCTCTTGTGACGAGGCGCACTCGCCCGGACTCGTCTTCGGACCGGCTCGATGGACGTGGCCTCGACGCGAAGACGCCAGCGCGTCGAGGCCACTACATGTCGAACAGCTGCTGCATCAGCTCGTTCGCGAACACTCCCTGGGGATCCAGCTGCTTGCGGATCGTCCGGAACTTCTCGTAGGAATCCGGGTACATCGCCGCCACGTCCTTCTGGGTCAGCGAGTAGCACTTCCCCCAGTGGGGCCGACCGCCCAGGCGGCGCATGATCGGCTCGAAGCGCTCGAAGACCTCGTTGGCGTTGTCCTGCGTCGAGATGCCGATGTAGCAGGAGTCGCGGCCTCGGGCCGGGCTCAGCAGGCAGTCGTCCTTGGCCGCGAAGCGGACCTCGACGGGCAGCTTCATGGTGAGCCCGCCCTCCTCCACGGCCCGGCGTAGCGCGCGCAGGGCGTCGGCGGCGCTCGCCACGGGGATCGCGTACTCGCACTCGCGGTGCAGGACGGGCAGGAGCGGGACGTTCAGGACCTTCTCGTAGCGGTCCGTGAACTTCAGGAGCCGCGAGCAGTCGGGCCGGCCGGCCGCGACGAGCCCAGTGGCTGCGAGCCCGTCCGCGTCCATCGGCAGCGGCGCGGCCTCGAGCGGCTGGGCGGGGCCCGTGCTCAAGCTCTCGGCCCGCTCCATGATCCCGGGCGCGGTGCCCGGCGGGTTCATCGTGCTCAGGACGCAGCCGTCCTTCGGACCGATCGACGGCACGAGCCACCACAGCCTGACGCGGGTGTTCTCGTGGACGAGCGTGTCGATGCGGGGCACGACGTCGTCGAACTTGCACCAGTACGCCGTGTACTCGAGCTTGTAGTCGGGCACGCACTGCAGCGTGACCTCGGTGACGATGCCGAGCGCGCCGAGGCTCACGCGGCCCGCAGCGAGGAGGTCGGCGTTCGACCCGTCCACGGTTACCACGTCGCCCGTGCCGGTCACGATCTTCATGCCGATGATCTGCGTGGAGAGGATGCCGATCCCGAGTCCCGTCCCGTGGGTGCCGGTGGCGGTGGCGCCCGCGATGGACTGCTCCAGGATGGAGCCGAGGTTCGCCATGCCCAGCCCCTTGTCGGCGAGCGCGGGAATCAGATGCTTGAGACGGATGCCGGCGCCGACGGTGGCCGTGCGGCGCGCGGTGTCGACGGCGACCTGGTCGATCTTGTCGAGGTTCACGAGCACGTCGCGCGTGAGCACGAGCGGCGACCAGGAGTGGCCGGCCCCCACGACCCGCACGTGCTTGGCCGCCTGGGCGGCCTCCTTGACGATGCGCACGACCTCGTCCGTGGACTGGGGCTGGCAGTAGCGGCTGGGCTTGCAGCTGATCGTCCGCGCCCAGTTGTGGAACGTCTCGTCGTCGTCGCACGTGTCGAGGGTCGGCCCCTGCGCGAGCGCCGGCCCGTCGAGGTG
>JBKPBQ010000137.1:0-3196 GCA_046726955.1 Acidobacteriota bacterium | reverse complement strand
GTCCCATTCGACGAGGTCGGGCTCGACCTGCGCTGTGGAGCCGAACCCGGCGCCTTCGCACGTCTGGACCGCCCGGCGCAGCGGGCTGGTCAGCACCATCGCGACGGTCAACCCCGAGAGCCGCTCTCCGAGGCGGTGTGCCTCGACTTCGCCCTGTGCGGTCAGCGGGAGGTCGGTCCGGCCCGTGTGCCGGCCCGAGACGGTCCATTCCGTCTCACCGTGCCTCGCGAGGTAGATGATCGGAAGTGCCTTTTCTCTGCTCAACCTGCCCGCTCCTCCGGCCGAGCGACGCGGGAAGCACGGCGCCTTGCGGCGGCTTCCAGCAGCGACCGATGGCCTCTACGCAAGCGCGGTGCCACGACCGCGCGCGATCCCCTTGCCGGAAGTATCGACATGACGAGCCCTTGGGAGCGCGCGAGCGGCCGAGCCTTCGCGGCATCTCGCGAAAGCAACGAAGGCTCGTGAAGAACGCATCGGCCGAGCGCCGACCAGGCCGCCCGGCAGCGTCGAGCCAGCGCCACGGCAAACCAAAGGATGATTGCGGGCCGGGAGCCGGCCGCCCGATATTCTCTGCATGGTTCCGCAGGAGTTGGTGTGGGTGGCCATCGTCGACGACGACGAGTTGATGCGCGGCGCTCTGGTAGGCCTGCTGAAAGAGGCGGGATTGGCCGCACGAGCTTTCGCGTCCGGGGAGGAGTTCCTGCGCTCCGGCGCGCAGCACCAGTCTTTGTGCCTGATCGCTGACATCCGCATGCCGGGCATGACGGGCCTCGACCTGCAGGCCAGACTCAACGCGGAGCAGATCCGGATCCCCATCATCTTCATTACCGCTCACGCCGACGAGCGAATGCGGATCCAGGCCCTCCGAGCGGGCGCTGCGGACTTCCTGGCCAAACCGTTCGACGACGAGGTGTTGCTGAGAAGCGTCCGAGCGGCTCTGGAGCCTTGAGACCCAGCAGGGGCTAGAGGCAGGAGGTAGTCAATGGGAATCTTTGAGGTGGTGAACGCAACCCTTCGATCGAGCTATGGCATGGGACGCGGCGGGCGGATCGAGGAAATCCACGGCCGATGGATCGGGGAGCCTGGAGGTGAGGCATGAGCGCCCGTGCTGCCGGGCCTCTCGTTTGTGTGGTCGACGATGATTCCCTGGTCCGGGAGTCAGTCGAAGGGCTGTTACGGGCGGAGGGCTTCCACGTCGACACATTCGAATCCGCGGAGAGCTTCCTCGGCCGGCCGCGGCGGCAGCCGCCGGCCTGCCTGATCGTCGACCTCGAGCTTCCCGGGATGTCGGGCCTCGACCTCCACCAGGAGCTGGCTCGAACCGGGATGGATGCCCCGACCATGCTCCTGACGGCGCACGGGGACATCCCCACGTCGGTGCGCGCCATGAAGGCCGGGGCGCACGACTTCCTCACGAAGCCGTACGACGCGGACGACCTGCTCGCGGCGGTCCGCCGCGCCGTGTCGGGTCGTTGCCCCGCGCGGCTTGCCGGCCGCGCGGCCCGGACCTCTGGGATCGTGGGAGAAAGCGAGGTGGTGCAGGCCGTGCTGCGCCAGATCGAGCTGGTGGCGGACACGGATGCGACGGTCCTGATCACGGGTGAGAGCGGCACCGGCAAGGAGCTCGTCGCCCGCGCCATCCACGAGCGGAGCCGCCGGCACGACGCCCCGCTGGTGAGGGTGAACTGCGCGTCCATTCCCGAGAGCCTCTTCGAAAGCGAGCTGTTCGGTTATGTGAAGGGCGCGTTCACGGGTGCCCTGAACGACCGGACCGGACGCTTCGAGGCTGCGCAGGGCGGTACCCTGATGCTCGACGAGATCGGCGAGGTGCCGCTGGCGATGCAACCCAAGCTCCTGCACGTTCTCCAGGAGAAGGAGCTCGAGCGCGTGGGCGAGACACGGGCGCGGAAGATCGATGTGCGGATCATCGCCGCCACGAACCGCGACCTCGCAGCCGAGGTCGAGGCGGGACGCTTCCGAGGAGACCTCTTCTACCGGCTCAACGTGTTCCCCATCGAAAATCCGCCGTTGCGCGCCCGCCGCGAGGACATTCCGCTGCTTGCGGAGCACTTCATCCAGGCGTCCGCGAGCCGGCTCCACCGCGAGCCCCCGTCCCTCACCGAGGCCGCTCTGGGCCAGCTCATGGCCCGCGATTGGCCGGGCAACATCCGGGAGCTGGAGAATGTGATCGAGCGCGCCCTCATCCTCGCGCGCGATGGGCAGCTTCGGTTCGAGCCAGGGCCCACGGCGTCGACGCCGCAGCCCCCGTCCACGTCGAGCGCGCTTCCCTTGTTGTCGCGTGCGGGGATAGAGAAGCACCAACGGGATGCCATCTTGGCTGCCCTCGAGCGGACCGGAGGCCGCGTCTCCGGGCCGCGCGGCGCGGCCGAGTTGCTCGGGATGAAGGCGAGCACGCTCTTTTCGAGGATGGCCGTGCTCGGGCTGAAGACGTGAGCCAGCCTTCAGCCTGGCGGGCCAGTCGACCGGACTGCCACGACGGATGAGGACGGTCGCTTCGCGTTTGGCGACCTTCCGGAGGGCGAGTACCGCCTGCGCGTCGGGCCGCATGGATTCGCGCCGACGGAGCAGCGCGTCCGGCTCTCGAAGGGCGCGACGGTGAGCGTAAGCGCGGAGCTCGGGCCGCGACACTGGTCGGTCTCGGCCTCCGCGCGCAGACCTGACGGACGAGGGCTATCGAATCGAAGATCCGTGGCCTCGGGATCGACAAGAACCGCTTTCGCTCCCGACGGCCGCCCCGGTCCCTAGGTCTCTTGCCTTCTGCAATCCATCGCGGGAAGTCACTGACTTGGCGCCGAGAGCGCTCGAGCCTGTATCCACGTCACGGTGGTCGGCGCCGCGTCAGCTTGAGGGCCCGGAGGCGCGACGCGAGCGTCGTTGGCTTCATCCCGAGCAGTTCAGCGGCGCCGCCCGAGCCGAACAGCTTGCCGTCGGTGCGCTCCAACGCCAACGAGATGCTCTCACGCTCGAGACGTTTGAGCTCCGGCCGAGTCAGGATCCCATCGCTGACCGCCCGCGAGCGCGCAGCTCCGGGATTTGCTCCCGTGCCCAATTCCAGGTGGAGGCCTCTCGCGTCCGCGAGGATCACTGCCCGCTCGACGACGTTCTGCAGCTCGCGAACGTTGCCGGGCCAGTCGTAGGCTCTCAACTCCGCCACCTGATCCGGCCGCAATCGGAG
>JBKPBQ010000136.1:0-8788 GCA_046726955.1 Acidobacteriota bacterium | reverse complement strand
GGACGGGGGCCTTGTGGGTCGTGTGGATGGCGTACCCCACGGCCGGCCGCGCTCAGGCGTTCGACCCGCGCTGCAGTGATCGTTCGGCGACCGGGGAATTCAGCTGCACGATCAGCCGGCCCGTCGTCAACCGGCCCGAGTGGGTCTACCCGAACGTCGTGTTCGCACCGAAAGATCTTGTCTACGTCAGCGGCGACGGATGCGTACAGACGGGCGGTTCGGGCTCGACCTGGAAGCGCTACGTGAACCCCAGCGGGGATGACAGCGACCATCTCTACCATGGCCTCATCCGCATCCCGAGCGCGAAGATGGCCGGGACCGACGTCGGCAACACGCTCACACGGATCAAGAACGTCGTCGGACGGCCACTGATCGTGACCGGCCAGGACGTAGCGCTGTCGCAGCTCGTGCTGCATCTGGGATACGAGGACAACGACTACGGCGACAACGGCTACGACCGTCACGACGACGGCACCGAAGACCAGTGCAAGCAGGACGTCGACCCCGCGCACGGGGGGCCGGCCTTCGTCACGATTCAGATATGCCGCGGAGTAGCCTGCCTGCCCCCGCCGTCCCGGTACCCTTTCGACGTCGTATCGAACGCCGTGGATCCCAACGGCTTCCTCTACAACCCCCATTGGTCGGGGCAAGACCCGCCAGGCAATTTCGGCTCCATGCCGCCCACGTCCGCGTGTCACGAGTTCAGCAAGGTCGACATTGGTCGCCCCATCCCCAAGCCCAACTTCCCCGACTGCACCGACCAATCCGGGTTGGAGGATGTCGACGACGGAGGTCTGAGCGTGAATGGCCTGCTGTGCTGGGCGGCCAAACACCGGGACGCATTCACGGGGCCCTCGAGCTTCCCCGGGCACGTCAACTGGTTCCCGGTCACGTTCGAGGGTCAGGGGGGCCCGGTCACGCACGAATGGAAAGACGACGACTACGACTTCTCGCTCCGCCCCTGTGACATCCACGGGGGCGGCTGCGACAAGACGTTGTACACGAACGCCCGCGACTTCATTCACGTCGAGTTCGACTCCGACGAGACCATCGACTACTTCAAGTCGCCGGAGTGGGTGGCCCTCAAGGCGAGCGTCGACAACGGGAGCTCGGTTGCCGCCCAGCTCTTCAGCGGCCACACCATCATGACCGGCCTCTTCGGGCTGGACGGAGAGCACCAGCTGAAGTCCGAGCTGCACCCGCTCTACGCGATGGCCACGGAGCGTGACATCGAGAGCGACGCCCGCGACGACGCCTGGCTCATCTTCGTCCGCAACGTCGGCGACGAGGGATACTGCTCCAGCCAGCTCTGGAGCGGCGGGTTCGACGACTATACGTTTCGGCTGCCCTGGCGCCCAGGAATGACGTCGGTCGATGTCGACTGGGACAGGACCAATTTCGAGCTCACGCCGGGCGCATCGGGACCGGTGGTGAGCGCCGTGCCCCCGTTCGCGAAGCCGAGCCGGACGGGCCCCGGCGGGGGCGCCGAAGCTCGCGCTCTACCCGCGCACTTCACGGGGTCCGGAGCGGGCGTCTTCGTGACCTTCCACCTGGGTCACCCCACGACGCTTCCCCCCGCGGGAACCGGTACGGGCCCCTTCGTGGATGGCGTGCTCTTCCTGAAGTGGTCCGGTACGGCTCCGGCGACCAACTCGATTGCTTCGACCGCGGAAAAGCAACCTGGCCGGACGCGGGTGATGGCGCCCACCGTGGCCATGGAACGCGCGGACAAAGACGATGTGGACAGGCTCGACGCCGCCGTGAACGCCCTTTCGCCCCCGGAGCGAGCGTTGGTCCTGAAATCCCGCGCCACCGGCGCGCCGGCACGAGAGCCCACGGCCCAGCGCGGCCACGTGGAAGGAAAGCTTGAGGTCCTGGACACGCCTCCCTCGACTGGAGTGTGGGCAGGGTCCCCGAGACCGCACGAACCCGTGGCCGGCGCCGTCGGTCCCGCGACACGGAAGCTGGCGCGCGACGCGGCGCTCATCGGCGCCCTTTGCGCAGCCAGCAACAACGCGCCCCAGGGTCTGCCGGCGGAGGCCTGCACGTGGGATGCCCGAGATCATCGGACACCCTCGCCACCGCCTCGGGATCATCGGACACCGTCTCCACCGCCGCGCGATCACCGCACACCCCCGCCGCCGCCGCGGGATCATCGCACCAACCCGCCCCCTGTCCAGGATCAACGGTAGTGCCGGTGACGGACTGCTAGCGGACGCGGAGGTCCACGATGGGTACGATCCAGCTCAAGACCGAGGTTCCCGGCCCGCGATCGCGGGAGCTCATGCGGCGGCGCGAGGCCGCCGTGCCGCGCGGCCCCGCGAACGCCCTCCCCATCTTCGTCCAGGAGGCGCACGGCGCCGTCCTCGTGGACGTGGACGGCAATCGCCTCCTCGACTTCGCGGGCGGGATCGGCTGCCTCAACGTGGGCCACACCAACGACGCGGTCGTCGCCGCCGCCACCGCGCAGCTCTCCCGGCTCACGCACGGCTGCTTCGCCGTCACGCCCTACGAGTCCTACGTCGCGCTGGCGGAGCGGCTGAACCGCCTCACCCCGGGGTCCTTCCCCAAGAAGACGCTCTTCACGAACTCCGGGGCGGAAGCGGTCGAGAACGCGATCAAGATCGCGCGCGCGGCCACCGGGCGCCCGGCGGTGATCGCCTTCGAGGACGCGTTCCACGGGCGCACGCTGCTCACGATGAGCCTGACCTCCAAGGTCCACCCCTACAAGACGGGATTCGGCCCGTTCGCACCCGAGGTCTACCGCGTTCCTTACGGCTACTGCTACCGCTGCGCCTACAACCTGACGTATCCCTCGTGCCGGCTCCACTGCGTGGACGTGATCGAGGACGTCTTCAAGAAGTACGTGGAGGCCGAGAAGGTCGCGGCCGTGATCGCCGAGCCGGTGCTCGGCGAGGGCGGCTTCGTGGTGCCGCCGTCCGACTGGATGCCCCGGCTGCGCGAGCTCACGGCCCGTCACGGAATCCTGCTCATCGCCGACGAGGTGCAGACGGGCTTCGGACGGACGGGCAAGCTCTTCGCGATCGAGAGGACGGGCGTCGTGCCCGACATCCTCGTGGCGGCGAAGTCGCTCGCGGGCGGGCTCCCCCTCTCCTCGATCACGGGGCGGGCGGAGGTGATGGACGCGCCGGTGGTGGGCGGCCTGGGAGGGACCTTCTCCGGCAACCCCGTGGCGCTCGCCGCCGCGCACGCCGTGCTCGACGAGATGGAGAAGGGCACGCTCTCCGCGCGGGCCGAGGAGATCGGCCGGCGCGTCCAGGCGCGGGCCGAGCGCTTCAAGGAACGCTTCCCGATCGTGGGCGACGCGCGCGGGCTCGGGGCGATGTGGGGCCTCGAGCTCGTTAAAGACCGCGCGACGCGCACGCCCGCGAAGGAGGAGATGGCCGCAGTCACGAAGGCCTGCTACGAGCGCGGGCTCGTCACCGTCACCGCGGGGACGTTCGGAAACGTCCTGCGCACGCTCATGCCCCTCGTGATCACGGACGCCGAGCTCGAGGAAGGCCTCGACGTGGTCGAGGCGGCGCTCCGAGCGGCCACGGCCTCCTGAGCACGCCGCGGGGTATCCTGTCCGGGAGATGAACGGCCCGCTCTACCCGGCCGCCCGCGAGTTCGCGCCCCGCCTCGTCGAGCACTTCGTCCGCCACGCGGAGAAGCGGCCGACGGGAGCGCCGGTCGTCCCGCCTCTGCCGGAGGCCGCGGCCGTCGAGGCCATGATCGACGCCGGCTTCTGGGCCAGCCTCCAGCGCGAGGAGGGCCACGAGCCCGAGATCTCGATCGCCTTCCTTCCTCCCGAGAGGGCCGTCCAGCCGCTGCTCTTCGCCCGGCCGCTCCCGCTCGGTTCCCGCGTGCTCGCCCGGCTCGCCCCCGCCGTCGAGCGTCCGGGCATCCACCTGGGCGTCTGGTCGCAGGGTGGCGAGCTCCGCATCTGGGGCACGACGCGCGCGGTCCCCACGCTGTGCTTCGTCCTCGAGGTGCTCGGGCCCGGTCTCCTCGTGGTGAAGCACCGGTTCCGCGAGGAGTCGGCCAAGTTCCGGAACGTTGCCGTGTTCGAAGGCGAGGAGGTGAAGCTCCTCCGGCAGGATCCGGCGGACGTCGCGGACTATCCCCCGCTCTTCAGGGTGCTGTTCGGCGCGGAGTCCGAGGGATCGGAAGACACCGTGGACGTGCTGCTGCGGCTCGCCGTCTCCATGCGCGCGCACCGACGGGGAGGGACGCTCCTCGTCGTTCCCGCTGCGGACGAGGCCTGGCGCTCGTCGATCGTCCACCCCATCACGTATGCCGTCGCGCCCCCCTTCACGGAGCTCGCCCACGTGCTGGGGGACTGGACCGAGACCGGCCGCGCCGCCCTCGGCCGCGTGGTCGCGGCGGTGGCCGGGCTCACCGCGGTGGACGGGGCGACGCTCATCGACGACCGCTACGCGCTCCTCGCGTTCGGCGCCAAGATCGCGCGGCTGGAGGGACGGCCGCGCGTCGAGCAGGTCGTGCTCAGCGAGCCGGTCGAGGGCGGCGAGCCGGCGGTCGTGTCCCTCGTCCAGCTCGGCGGCACCCGTCACCTCTCCGCCGCCCAGTTCGCGCAGGACCAGCAGGACGCGGTGGCCATGGTGGCCTCGCAGGACGGCCGCTTCACGGTGTTCGCGTGGTGCTCGAGCGACTCGATGGTCCACGCGCATCGCGTGGAGTCGCTGTTGCTCTGACTGGCCGCGCCGTCGGCGGCGGTGACCGTCGACTACGCCTGTCAGCTGCTCACTGGCGACCCCCCTCGGCGTCGGCCTTTCGGAAGGCGGCTTCTCCGGCATCGGACACCGCGACCCACTTCGGGTCGGGCGAGGCCTCGGCGTCGTAGTTGTCGTGCCAGTTCCACCACTTGTACGGCGGGGTCTGGGGATAACCCTCCGGCGAGTCCTCCCAGGTCTCCTGGCGGCCGAGCGGCGTGAGGTCGAGATAGCTCCAGATCGTACCCATCGCCTCGTCGCCGCGGCCGTTGATGAAGTACGTGCGGAACACCCGCTCGCCGTCGCGGAAGAACACGTTGTGGCCGTGCCATTCGTCGACGCCGAAGTCCACGTCGAAGCCGTCGGTGATGGTGTACCAGGGCATCTCCCAGCCCATCCGCGCCTTCACGCGCGCGATGTCCGCCTGCGACGCGCGTGAGGCGTAGGCGAGGGTGGTTTCGCGGACGTTCAGGTGGGCCAGGTGCGAGACCTGATCGGCGCCCAGGGAGCAGCCGCGGCAGGCGTGCTCGGGCCAGCCGAACACCCCGGGCTCGAAGAAGGCGCGGTAGACGATCAGCTGCCGGCGGCCCTCGAACAGGTCGAGCAGGCCGACCTTGCCTTTGGGCCCGTCGAACTCGTACTTCTTCTCCACGGTCATCCACGGCATCCGTCGACGCTCCGCGGCCAGCGCATCCCGCGCGCGGGTGAAGGACTTCTCCTTCACGAGGAGCTCCTGGCGCACGGCCTCCCACTCCTGCCGAGACACGATCGGAGGCGTCTTCATTCCGGGATGTCCCTTGCCCTGCTGCACGTGGCTCGCATCGTTCCTGCCCATGTGTTGCTCCTGCACAGGGTGCCCTCGAGACAAACATAGGGCCGGATATCGAAACGAGGGGAGTGACAACTGTGACAGGATTCCAATGCATTCGATGACTACGGCCGCGGCACATGGCGGGAGATGATCGGGCGACGGTTACCGGTCCCCGGCGACGCCTCCCGCCAGCCACGGCAGGCCCGCGACCAGAATCGGTTCCGCCGCGGGCAGCGCGCCGAGCGCCGAGCGGAACGCTTCGGCGGTTTCCGGTGCGATCGCCGCGGCCGAGTCCAGGAGCTGATACCTGTTGAGGCTCGCGGCCATGAGCCCTCGCCGATCGTGCGGCCGATCCGGAATCACGGTGTGGACCAATTCGTGGACGATCACTCGCCCCAGCGCCACGGCGAAGTCGCGGCGTTGGACTGGAGACCAGCCACCGGACTCCGTGGCGAAGCCGAGAGTGCGTGACACCTCGGCGGCAAAGACGGCCAGGGCCCGCGGCGATCCCTCGCTCGTGGAGGTCGACCCCATCACCCCCTCTGACAGCCGGGAGTTGGGAGGGCGGTGCGGCAGGAGGACGACGATCACTTCCGAACCCGTGACCACGCTGTGGACGTCACCCCGCTCCACGAGGCCGCGCACATCCATGCGCTCGAGGAGGGCCGTCACCTCGTGAGCCGCTACTGGATAGGCCCAGGGCGCGGTCCCCGCGACGTCCACCCACACGACCGACAAGGAGCCGGCCCTTCTCGGCTCGTCCGCCTCGGCACGAATGGCCAGGGCGCCGACGGCCACCAACACCCACGCGACGCGGACGCTCTTCCTGGCCATGCGCTCCTCCGTTCGGGACCTCCCCGCGCTCTCACATCGGAAAACGGGAATCCCCGGCGAATCTGGTCACCGGCCACTTCCTGCCCGCGGAGCGCAGCGACCAGGACCTAAGTCGTGATGGCGAGGGTGCTAAGATTGGGCTGCTCGGTCACTCGGGACGACGAAAGCGCCGATGGTCGCGCCAGCATCGCAGGACGTCACGGGCCTGCTCGCGAAGTGGAGCGCCGGCGACAAGGCGGCGGAAGAGGAGCTGTTCCACCTCGTCCACCGGGAGCTCCGCCGGATCGCCCGTCGTTACATGGCGCGGGCGCCCGCGGGGCACACCCTCCAGACCACCGCCGTCGTCAACGAGGCCTACCTCCGGCTGGTTGCCCGAGGCGGCTCACCGTGGGGGGACCGGGCCCACTTCTTCGCCGTCTCCGCCAAGGCGATGCGCCACATCCTCATCGATCACGCGCGCGCACGCGGCTCCGCCAAGCGTGGCGGGGGCGAGGTGCGGGTGACGCTCGACGAGGCCGCCACGCCTCGGGCGCAGAGAGCCCCTGACGTGTTGGCGCTCGACGAGGCCCTCGAGCGTCTGAGCGCCCAGCACCCGCGCCGCGGCCAGGTCGTGGAGCTCCGCTACTTCGGAGGGCTCACGAACGACGAGATCGCGGAAGTGCTCGAGATCTCACCGGCGACCGTCGAGCGCGACTGGAGACATGCGCAGGCCTGGCTCTACCAGGAGCTCGGCGGGACGTGAGCGGCCATGAGAATCGAGCCGCCCGACCGGGTCGATGAGGTCTTCCAAGCCGCGCTGGATCTCCCGGCGCACGAGCGAGCGGCGTTCGTCGAACGCGCGTGCGGCGATGACGCGCCCCTCGGCCAGGCGGTCCAAAGGCTCCTGGCCTCGCACGAGCGAGCCCAGGCGGCCCGGTTCATGGAAGTCGACGTCTCCTCGTCCACAGCGGGGCCGAGCCCGGGTGGGCAGGATTCCCCCGGCGCCGGCCAGCTCATCGGCCGTTACCGTGTGGTCGATCGGATCGGCTCCGGCGGCATGGGCGAGGTGTTCCTCGCCCACGACGAGAGCCTCGATCGTCGCGTCGCCCTCAAGCTGCTGACGGGCCTCGGGTCCGACGAGGAGCGCGGCCGTCGCTTCCGCCAGGAGGCGCTCGCCGCCTCTGCCCTCAACCACCCCAACATCATCACGATCTACGAGGTCGGCCGGTGGGAGAAGGGTGACTTCATGGCCACGGAGTTCATCGAGGGCTCGACCCTGCGGCGGCTCCTCGAGGGCGACAGGCTGAGCCTTGCCCAGGCCCTCGACATCGCCCTCCAGATCACGCGTGCGCTCTCCGCGGCGCATGGCGCGGGCATCGTTCACCGCGACGTCAAGCCCGAGAACGTCATGGTGCGCCCGGACGGCCTCGTCAAGGTCCTCGACTTCGGCATCGCCAAGTACGGGCGGGAGGCTCGCCCGGCGCGCTCCGACCTCGTCGAGACCAGGACGGGCGCCGTCGTCGGCACGGCCGCCTATATGTCACCGGAGCAGGCGCGGGGGATGGAGACGGACGAGCGCACCGACATCTGGTCGTTCGGATGCGTTCTGTACGAGATGTTGACCGGGCGGCACGCGTTCCGGCGCGACACGATGTCGGACACGATCGTCGCCGTCCTCGAGCGGGAGCCGGATTGGAGCGCGGTGCCCGCGACCGTGCCCGGCGCCCTCCGGCGATTGCTGTCGAGCTGTCTGACCAAGGATCCCGAGCGGCGACTCCGGGACGTGGTGGACGCGCGACGCGAGCTAGAGACGGCCGTCGCCGCTGCGGGAACCGAGACCGCGACATCCCGGCTGAAGAGGTTCCTGGGCCGTCCGGCCAACGCCGTCGCGGCGGCCACGGTGATCGTCGCGCTCGTTAGCCTGCCGACGTGGTGGTGGATACGCGGGGCTGGTCCGCGATGGGCTCGCAACGTCGCGCTCCCGGAGATCGGCCGTCTCTCCGAGCAGGGCCGCTACTACGACGCGTTGCTCCTGGCGCGGCGGGCGCAGCCCCATCTGCCCGATGGTGCACTCAAACGCTTCTGGACCGATCACACCTTCCCCTTGAGTCTCGAGACGGATCCGCCCGGGGCCGAGGTCCTGATGAGGCCCTATCGGGACCTGGAGGCCCGCTGGGAGCCTCTGGGCCCGACGCCACTGAAGCAGCGGCTGCCCTTGACGTACTTGCGTCTGCGCATCCTCGAGAACGGGTATGAGCCGATGGAAATGGCGGTGGATCCCCCCAGGATGGGCGCCCTCCGGATCACCCTGGATGAGACGAACAACGCGCCGAAGGGGATGGTCCGCGTTCCGGGCGGAAGTCAGGGCTATTTCGGCCTGCACCCCGTCGCCGTCGAGGATTTCTGGCTCGACCGCTACGAGGTCACGAAC
>JBKPBQ010000135.1:0-4780 GCA_046726955.1 Acidobacteriota bacterium | reverse complement strand
GCTTGGAGCCGAGGCCCTCGAGCGCGAGCTGCGCGCGGGAAGCCTGGTCGACGGGCCGCAGTTCAAGCTCGCGCGGGATCCCCGCATCACGGCGGTGGGCCGTCTGCTGCGTCCCTCGAGCCTCGACGAGCTGCCCCAGCTCATCAACGTCATCCGGGGCGAGATGGCCTTCGTGGGTCCCCGTCCCTCGCCCTTCCGCGAGAACCAGCTCTGCGTCGATTGGCGGAAGGGGCGGCTGTCGGTGCGCCCCGGGATCACCGGGCTCTGGCAGGTGTGCCGCCACGACCGCGAGGAAGGGGACTTCCACCAGTGGATCGAGTACGATCTGCTCTACGTTCGGGAGATGTCCCCCGCAGTCGACTTCCGCATCCTCCTGGCCACCGTCATCACCTTGGGTGGGCGACGCAACGTCCCGATTTCCTGGGTGCTTCGCCGCTGAGCTCGGTCCGTTTCGGCCCCGCCGTCGTGTCGTTCGCTCTCGGCGCCCTGTCCTGCGGTCACGAGCCGGCTCCCTCCCCGTCGCCGTCCGCCGCCCCGTCGGCGACGCCGCCGGTGACCACCCTGCCTCCGCCCTCCACGACGCTGCCCCCGCCCTCCGGTGACGCGGGACTCTGCGCGGGCTTCGTCCAGGATCGGGCCCCCCACCCGCTGCAGCCGCTGGACGCGCCGGCTGTCGGCCGCGCGGTCACCGACCCCGCTTTCGGAACGCGCATCCGTCGCCTCACCGCCGTCGCGCCGTCGGAAGGCGAGAACGCGGTCATCAAGCCGATGTACAGCACCATCCAGGCCTGGAACGCGGACGAGTCGAAGCTCCTGCTCTGGCATCGCGGCCAGGGCCACGAGCTCTACGACGGCCGTACCTACGCGTTCCTGCGGCGGCCCAGGTTCGTCTCTCCCACCGACATCGAGCAGCTTCTCTGGGACCCCACGGACCCCGACGTTCTCTACTACCCGAGCAACTACAACGCGATCCCGAACCTCATGCGCTATCGCGTGAGCACCGACACGAGCGACGTCGTCCGGAACTTCGAGTTCTGCCCGACGGGCGACTGGGGACGCCTGCTGTCGCTCGGCCGCGACCCGATGTACCTTTCGTGGGGACCGGCGTCGAAGGTCATCGGCCTCGTGTGCGGCGACACGAAGTTCCTCTATGATGTCGCCCACAACTCGGTGATCGCGACCGGCCGCAACACGGACACGCCGAACGCGCCGCAGCCCGGCCCCAGCGGGAACGTCGCTTTCTTCGACGGCTGGGTGCTGGACGCGACCCTGCATCCGCAGCGCCAGCTTCCCCTGGCGAGCGTCGCCGAGCACTCCTCGATCGGCCGTTCGGCCGCGACCGGGCACGACCTCTACAACGCGGTCGTCTTCGACCCCCCGCCCGGCGGCACCGAAGCCGCCGACGTGGGGACACTCGTCAGCTTCGACATGCAGACCGCGACGCCGAAGGTCGTGATCGGCATCGCGACCGGCTTTCCCTACCCGCCGAGCAGCACGCACGTCTCCGCCATCGCGCACCGCCGGCCGGGATGGGTCGCCGTCTCCGTCGTCGGCGATCCGCACGGCCAGGGGGTCCTCGACGGAGAGCTGCTGCTCGCGAACGTGGACACCGGCCGGGTGTGCCGCGTCGGGCACCACATGAGCTGGGCTGGAGAAGGACGCTGGGGCTACTGGGCCGAGCCGCACGTCGTCATCAGCCCGACCGGCACCCGCCTTCTCTTCGGGAGCGACTGGGCCAACGGCGCCACGGTCGACACCTACGTCGTCGAGCTGAAGTGAGGCGCCGCCCCCGCATGAGCCGAGGGCGCGCGGCCGCCGCCGCTCTGAGCATCGCCGTCCTGCTCCTCCCCGCCACCGTCGCGGCCGGGGACGTCGAGCTCCTGCCCGATCTCTCCGGGAGGCTCGAGGGGTCCTACTACGCTCCGTCCGAGGACGCGTTCGTCTGGGACACCTGGATCGGCGGCGGTGCGGGCCTCCTTCGCGTCGAGGCGGCCACCGTCTACATCACGGCGGATGTCGAGACGATCCTCGGGCGCGAGCGCCGGCCTTTCGACGCGAATCAGGTGGGCTACCACCTGGAGACTGGCTTGAAGATCGCGGCCGGCCCCTTTATCGTCGTCCCGTTCTTCCATCACGTGTCGCGACACCTCGTGGACCGGCCGAAGACCCAGCTCGTGGACTGGAACCTGCTCGGCATCCGGATCGCGGGGCAGTTTCATCCTTCCTTCACCGGTCCCGGGCGCTATTCCGCGAGCGTGGGTCACACGGTCGAGTGGCGGACAGTCGGGTACCAGTGGGAGCTCGAGGGCGTCTTCGACCTCGAGCTGCTCCGGCGCGCCTGGGGCGGGCCGTACGTGGGCGCGGACGTGCGGTTCGTGTCGGTCGATCCGGAGGGCCGTCTCGCTCGCGGAGACTTCGTGGACTTTCTCGGCGAGGGCGGTGTGCGCTACGCGCGCGGCGGGCGGAGCCTCGACGTCTTCGTGGCCTACGAGCGCAGGAACGACGTCTTCGTGCTCGCGCCGGGGGTACGGGACCGCGCGCTCCTCGGAGTGCGCGTCGACTTCACTCCGGCTGCCGGTCTGCCGATTGGGGGTCGGCTGGGGCGACCCTGAGGCGCTTCCCTGCCGGAGAAGGCGGCGCGGGCGGTATCCCGGAGGACGCCACCCGCGGCCGCCGCTGGCTACTTGGTGGATCCGGCGTCGCAGGACGGAGAGATGTGCTTCAGGTTCGTGACCTTGAGCTTCTCCTCTCCCGCCGCGCCCGATGTCGAAGCCTTCTCGCTCGTGCCGGTGATCTCGACCTTGTGGCCGACGTGCTCCTTGAGGTTCACGTTGCCTCCGGCAACCAGCTTGTAGCTCCCTGCCGTGCTCTTCTCGGAAGTCGCGGTCTTGCCGGTAACGTTCGTCAGCTCGTACTCCCCCGCCGCGCCGGGAGCCTCGACGAGGCAGCCGGTCACGGTCATGCTCTTGCCCATGTCCTTCTCTTCGGGACTGGACGAGGATGCGGCCTGGGCGAACGCGCCGGACGCGAACGCGAGTGCGCCGCTCATGCACAAGGCGGCAAATGTCATCTTCATGGTCCTACCTCCGTCGCTATCCGTCTACGGGAGGCCGGCGGTCCGGAGAGGACCGGTCGCCGACCCGGGGGCGCACGCGGGGCGCACGCCCCCCCTCCCTACGAGCGGTGGAGTTCCAAGAACGATGCCAACTTGGCCGCGAGCGAGGTTATAGGACTCCGGCGAGGGGCTGAGGCTCGGGCCGCCTGCCCTCGACCACCGTCCTCGGACGGGCCGACTCGCCCTCCTGTCCTCGTCGATCCTGGCTCGTTTCGAGGCTTGGGAAGGCGTACCGGGCGGGCAGGACCTTGATGCGGCGGACCGGCGCCCGGTCCCCCAGGACGTCGGCCAGCGCCTCCTCGGCGGCCATCCTGGCCTCGTCCGACCGTTCCACGGAGTACACGTAGAGCACATCCTGCTCCGCGTCCACGAACATCCCCGCGAATCCCGGCACCCTTTCCTCGATCCCGCCGATCAGCTCCTCGATCGTCGCGGTGCTGGCTTCGCGCGGCCCCTCGGCCTGCGCGTCCTCGCTTCCCTCGCCCATCACGAGCCTCCCTCCGGCGAGGGCCAAAGCGCCTGCGAGGACGGTCACGGACGTCCAGAAACCCGGCTTCCTTCGAGTAACCGGCATTGCCTCCCCCCGCACCTCGCGCCGGCGACTGCCAGCCCGACGCTTCTCGAATCGACTCGGCACCTCTCGGAGGGATCGAGATGTGCCAGCGAGATGCTTCGAGGGAGACGATAGGCAGATGCCGGCCCTAAGTCCTCAGGGAATTCTCTGAAAACTCCACATGTCGAGGAGGGTCAGCATCATGAGGAGCGGCCCCCGAGCAGCCGCTGGGCCCGCTCGCGGTGCGTGCGGGTCAGGACGAGGCGCACGCCGCTCCGAAGCACGACCTCCCAGTCTCCGTGGAAGAGCGGGACGGTCTCCTTGACGCGGTCCACGTTGACGAGCGTCGAGCGATGGATCCGGACGAAGCGCCGCGGGTCGAGGCGGGCCTCGAGGCTGTTCATCGTCTCCCTCATCAGGTGCCGCTCGGCGCCGCAGTGGAGCCGCACGTAGTTGCCCCAGGCCTCGGCGTAGTCGAGGTCGTCCACGCGGACGAACGCGATCCGCGACGACGACCGCACCTCCAGCCGCTCCGGCCCGCCGTTGCGGCCGGCGAGCTGCCGCAGGAGGGGAACGAGGTCGCGGCCGTGCTCCCGATCGTGCACGCGCAGCCGCGCCCGGCCGAGCGCCTCGCGGAAGCGGTCGGCGCCGAACGGCTTCAGCAGGTAGTCCACGGCATGGACCTCGAAGGCGTCGAGGGCGTAACGCTCGTAGGCGGTCACGAAGACGACCGCGGGCATCCGTGCGGGACCGACGTCGCGGATGACGTCGAATGCGTCCGGCCCGGCATCTGGACGTCGAGGAACACGAGGTCCGCGGTCCCCCGCCGCAGCGCCGCCACCGCCTCGTCGCCGTTCGCGCACTCGCCGGCCACCGCCACCCCGTCCTCGGCGGCGAGGAGCGAGCGGAGGCGCTCGCGGGCCAGCAACTCGTCGTCGACGATCAGGACGCGCACGCCGTCCCTCGAGGGGCCTCGATGCGCGGCGGCGCCGCGCGGAAGGGCAGGCTCACCGCGACCTCGACGCCGCCCGCGGCATGGGGTCGCAGCTCGAGGCGGTGCGCGCGCCCGTAGAGGTGCTCCAGCCGGGCGCGGGTCGTGCCGAGGCCGATCC